>CALYBB010000050.1 GCA_944393715.1 uncultured Alphaproteobacteria bacterium | reverse complement strand
ACCCTCCGCAAGGGAGGGTGTTTTAATATTGGTGATCCCAACGGGATTCGTACCCATATTACCACCGTGAAAGGGTGATGTCCTAACCATTAGACGATGGGACCAGCAAAATAACTAGGGCATATATAACGATATTTTTTTATTCGGTCAAGTCTTTTTTTAGCTTAAACGAATTTTTTTATTTTTCCGCTGCCTTGCGGCCAAACCACGGATGCAAGACTTTTATTGCCTCGCTCAAATGAATTAGTTCCAATCCTTTGTCTTTCATCTTGGGCAACCATTCTTTCAGTGCCGCATAAGTCTGGCTTTTAGGGTGGCCGATGGCAATGGCGTAACCGTTCTTTCTAGCCAGTTTTTCAACCTTATCAAGCTGTCCTAAAATATAAGTCTTGTCATTATTGTTGTCTAGAAATACATGTCGATGAGCATAGGCAATGCCGGCTGCTCTGGCCGCCTCTTCTGCCCGAGATTTGGCGGAAGTCTTAGAATCAAGGAAGAACATATTCCTTTCCTTCAATATCTCCATTATGACATTCATGCGCGACAGATCTTCGGTCAGCTTGCTGCCCATGTGGTTATTAATTCCTTGGATGTCTGGAAATTTATCCAGCATTGCCTTAAAATTATGTTTGATTTCTTCGAGGCTCATCTTTGTTGTCAAAACATCCGGTGCCACATCAACTTTACCAAGAGCTTCCATCGGCGTGTGCAACATAATCTCCTGCCCTGCTCTTTTAGAATTTTCAATTTGTTGCGAGAGGTTTCTGCCGTAAGTCAAAAATGCCACCGTCAACGGATAATGCAGCTCGGCAATATCGGCCGTGCGTTTTTGGCTGATACCCATATCATCAATTATCAACACGACCTTTGGCGTTTTGCCCCAAAAAGGTGGTTTGCGCGCCGGAATGATATGCATATTTTTCAGCTTTGGGTTCTTGATAGCCGCCGTTTCATCAATAATATCTTCCGGCAAGTCTTCTTCGTACAGATAATCCAAAAACTTTTGCATATCTCCGTCAACCCGCGGTGCGGTGTTGCATCCGTTGAGTGCAATTTTTGCTATTTTTTCGCGCAATTCATCGTCAAGTTCGCCGGTATCCATCAAAATAACTTTGACAGCGCTTTTTTTATTGTCATCAGGCAGGACACATCCGGCATCTTGATTATTCAGACAAAATTGTTCATAAGCTGAGAGTTCGGGATTCATCATCACAGGAACTGGTTCTGCTTCCGGCTTATCTGGTTTTGGCGGCGTTTCTTTATGAAAATACGCCACCAAAACGGCCATAATCAAAATGACTGCCAGCAGATGCACTCCCTTGAGGAGTAAGTATTTTAACTGGATCGGCGTCAGTTTTGGCAAAAGACTACTCTTTCTTTCTTAAGGTCGGAAAAGCGATAACATCGCGGATAGTTTCGGCGCCAGTCAGCAAAATAGCCAAACGGTCTATTCCCATGCCCATACCGCCGGTTGGCGGAAAACCGTTTTCCAGCGCGTTAATAAAGTCTTCATCCAGCATTTGTGCCTCATCATCACCTTTTTCACGGTCTGCGCATTGTGCTTCAAAACGTTCGCGCTGTTCCAAAGGATTGGACAACTCCGAATAAGCACAGCCCATTTCCATACCGCCGACATAGGCATCAAAATGCTCCACAAGCCGCGGATTGGAACGATGCGTTTTGGCCAGCGGCGAAATATCTCGCGGCATATCCATTACCAAAATCGGCTGAATAAGATTTGGTTCGACCCGTTCGTCAAAGACCTCTGAAACAACGCGTCCCCAAGAAATGCAGTCGGAAGCATCGATGCCTATTGACTTGGCCATTGCCTTGGCTTCTTCTAAATCCTTGGCTTCCAGAAAATCAACACCGGTAGCTTCTTTAACCAATTCAATCATGGATTTTCTGGCAAAAGGTTGTCCCAAATCAATTTCTGTACCATTAACGTTGATTTTGGTTGTACCGTTGACCGCTTGCGCCACATAAGCCAAGAGTGACGGTATCAACTCAGCCATATCGTTATAATCGGCATAGGCCTGATAGGCTTCCAGCGCCGTAAACTCCGGATTATGCGTTTTGTCGACGCCTTCGTTACGGAAGTTGCGACCGATTTCAAACACTCGATCAAAGCCGCCAACAATCAATTTTTTAAGATATAGTTCCGGCGCAATGCGTAAGTACAAATCCATATCCAACGCGTTGTGGTGCGTGATAAACGGTTTGGCATTAGCTCCGCCCATAATCGGGTGCAGCATCGGAGTTTCAACCTCTAAAAAACCGTGTTCTTCAAAATAGCGGCGAATGGCCGAAGTAATGGCGCAGCGCTTGCGATAAATCTCTTTGCTTTCATCGTTCATAATAAAATCGACATAGCGCTGGCGGTAGCGCGCATCAATATCGGTCAGCCCATGAAATTTTTCCGGCAGCGGCTGCAGCGATTTTGAGATAATATCAAACTTTTCGGCAGCAACCGAAAGCTCGCCGCGCGGCGTGCGGCGAACATAGCCCGAGACGCCGACAATGTCGCCGACATCAAGATCTTTTAGGCGCTCAACGGCCTCTTCCGGCAAGTGATTCTTATGACAGAAAGCTTGAATTTTGCCGCTATGGTCTTTGATATCAATAAACATGCCACTGTTGCGGACAGCCATGGCACGACCGGCAACGGTAACGCGATCTTCGGTATCAACGCCTGCCGGCAGATCTTTATATTTTTCCTGCAGATCCGCCGCAAACGCATCAGGCTTGAAGCAATATGGATAAGGATTATAGCCCTTGTTTTGCAAATTTTGAAGCTTTACTAGGCGGGATTCCCGATGGATGTTGGTTTCTGTCGTCATTGATATTTCCTTATATTTTTAGTTAAATTAACAGTTGCTTACAACTATACGCACAAGCAAAAAATTTTTCAATAACTATTTCCCCTCAGCGGCTTTTTGTTGATTACCTTATGTTTTTATGGGTTGACATAACAAAAGAACTAAAGTAGAACGTTTATATATATATCAATCCGAGCAGGAGGAAGTTTTATGTTGACGCCGAAGCAATATAAGTTGTTGATGTTTATCAATAAAACACTTAAAGAAAACGGATGTTGCCCTTCGTTTGATGAGATGAAGGATGCTCTTGGGCTAAAATCAAAATCCGGCATTCATGCGCTGATTGACGCTTTGGTTGAACGTAATTTTATCCGTAAACTTCCACACAAAGCCAGAGCTTTGGAGGTTTTGCGGCTGCCAAAATTAAAGCCCTCAAGCATCATTGCCGAAGAAAAAGCCAAAGAAGCGGCGCTGGCCGGTTCAACAGTCGAAATTCCGTTGTATGGCAAAATTGCCGCCGGAACACCGATTGAAGCTATTGCCAACGAAACCGAAAAAATTAATATTCCGCTGAATATGATCCGCGGCGGCGAATATTATGCGTTGACAATTGAAGGCGACTCGATGATCGACGCCGGCATTATGAACGGCGACACCGTTGTCATCAAAAAAAGCAATACCGCACACAATGGTGATATTGTTGTTGCATTGGTAGACGGTCATGAGGCTACTTTGAAGCAAATTAAAAAAGAAGGCGGTGATATTTTGCTGATTCCGAAAAACAGCGCTTATGAAACCCGCCGCCTGTCTGCCGACCGAGTGCGGATTCAGGGAATATTAAGTTCGTTGATTAGAACTTATCATTAATTGAAAAAAATGTTCTGCTGCTTATCTGTTGTAGAGTGTTTCTTTATAAAACGGAGGCAGGAGATGAAAAAATACGGTAGGATTGCTTTTTTGCTGATTGTGGCGGCATTGCTGTTTGCCTGTGCCACGACGAAAGGTTATGACAATATGCTCAATGGCTTTTTGGGAGCCTCTGAGGCACAGATTGTTCAACATTTCGGAAAACCGTCGGCGGTTAAAATTATTGATAGTGATACCAAAATTTTGGCTTATACAAAAGTTGACGACATATTTGTGCCGTCGGAATTTTACACTTATGAGCAGGGTGAAGAAATCTATGGCATGGATGGGATGTTTTCGCCGTTTTTGAACACATATTTATTTGCCGAGAACCCTGCTGCCATCGGTTATGAAGCCGATTATATCTGCAAGACTATGTTCTTGCTCGAGAAAGGCAAAGTAACTGCTTGGCGGTGGCAGGGAAACAACTGTGTCGCTCGCTAGTTTTTGTTTATTGAGTGCCTAAATATTAAACCATATATTAACCAAAATCTGTTTGACTCGATAGATGTTAGAATAACGAGTCGGCTAATTCCAGAAAAGAAGCGAACAACTAAAAAAATAAGAAGGTAAAAATGGTGTTTGGGTTGGATATTCAGCGAAAATTCAGACAATACTGGTTGATGCTGATCAGTGGTTTTATCATTATCTATTTCGGTTTTCACAGTTTTTGCGGCGAGCGAAATATTTATCGTTATTTTACGCTCAAACGAGAGATTGCTCAGGCACAGGAAACAGCCGCAATGTATGCCGCACAAAAACAAAAGCTGCAGCGCAAGGTGCAGCATCTGTCCGATGTCGGTTTGGATGTTGACCTTTTGGACGAAAGAGCGCGTGTGGTTCTAAATATGGCTGCCGACGATGAATTTATTATTTTGGACGGCAATTTTGATTAATTTTGTCAAAAAGACTTGTCGCAAACAAAAAAATATGCTATAAGACGGATATTCACTTCTAAATTTTTGTGCCTATGGATATGAAAAAACCATCTCTGTCTTTTTTCGCGTATTTATTACGGACAGAAGAAAAGAATTTAGATTACACTATCATTCGCTGGCGAAAAGCAGATGGCAGTGTTTTTAGACATCCCGGTCTAACTGTGCGGGGAATTACAAAATATGCCTATGATTTGTCTGAAGGCAAATTTGTGCTTTTGGAGTCTTCTCGCATGTGCAGCGTCACGCTGGAAAAGAAAGTTTCTATTGTTAAAAAGGATGACGGAGGCTGGATATTCTGGGATCGTGACGGACACCGGATTGATTATACCCCCGAGTATTTTAGAAAGGTATGCTGCCTTTTGTTTGTCAATCCGACGCTGTATGAATAAGTAACAGGGTTTCTGCTTTTTTTGGCAGAAACCCTGTCGGATTTTAAATATTTTTCAAAATTTCTTCATGATCACTGAAATGATGAATTTTTCCCTTGATATATTGCCCGGTTTCATGTCCTTTGCCGGCGACGACCAAAACATCGCCGGGCATCAGCCTTTCAACGGCAAATTTAATGGCTTTGGCTCGATCTGCAATATTATAGGCCCCCTGACAAGCCGGCATGATTTCGTTGCGGATATCTTCCGCCTCTTCAAAGCGCGGGTTATCATCGGTTACGTATACGACATCGGCCAAATCATGTGCGATTTTTCCCATTAACGGACGTTTGCCTTTGTCGCGATTGCCGCCGCAGCCGAAAACGACGTGCAGACGCCCAGGAGTATGCGGCCGCAGCGCTTTTAAAACATTTTCCAAACCATCCGGCGTGTGGGCATAATCAATATAAACAGCCGCACCGTTCGGCGTATGAGCGACAAGTTCCAATCTTCCTTTGGCACCTTTGATTTTGTCGATGTAGTTAATGACATCATCGGGCAAGCCGGTCATTGCAGCAAGCATTCCCAGTGCACAGAGAACATTCATGGCTTGAAACTCTCCGACCAGCGGAATTTCAATCGTCTTCGGTTGGCCAAAATACTCAATATCCAATTTTTGCCCATATTCCAAAGGCGTAGCGGACAACAATTTAATATCCTGCCCTCCGAAACCGTAAGAAATAATTTTTTGCCCTCGCTGTTCACAGATGGCGACTATACGACCAAAACACTCAATATCGGCATTCAGAACCGCCGTTCCGCCTTCTTTCAGATTGTGGCGGAATAAAATCATTTTGGCATTGAAATAATCCTCAAATGTTTTGTGGTAATCCAGATGATCACGCGTCAAATTGGTAAAGCCGGCAACGTCAAACGACAAAGCGGCCATGCGCCCCTGATGTAGCCCGTGGCTGGAAGCCTCCATTATGGTATATGTAACCCCTTCGTCAGCAAGCTCTTTCAGTTCCTGATGGATGCTGACGCAATCCGGTGTGGTATTGGGTGAAGGTATCGGTGCGGCGTCTCCTTTTATTAATCCCAAAGTGCCTATACTAGCTGCCTTATAGCCCATCATGGACAATACCTGCCGCACAAAATCGGCAATAGATGTTTTGCCGTTGGTTCCGGTAACGGCCGCCAAATGCGACGGGCAAGCATTATCAAAAAAAGCGGCAACGGCTCTGGCATAAGCATAAACAGGATCTGCCGAACGGATAACCTCAACCTCCGGAGGAAGGCTACCGGCATAGTCTTGAGCCACGATTATTGCCGCGGCGCCTCTGGCGGCGGCATCAGCCGCATAATCGCCGTTAACTGCCCCAAATAAAAAGCCCTGTTCGACTTTGCGCGAATCGCTCGTTATGCCCGTAATTTCCGTTTCTTTTTTTGTGTTGATCAATTGGTTTAGTTTCATGGCTTATTCCTTTGTAATAAAATATGGTTTAATTTTTAAGCATAATCTCTAAAAAAGTATTTAATTTTTAACCATTATCGACTAATATTTTGATTACAAGCATGAAAGGTCCTGAGATGAAACATTTATTTCCGACGCTTTTGATCGTGTTGTTTTCCGTCTTTTCCGCCAGAGCCGGCGATCTTTACCTGTTTTATAATGCTGCCAGCGATAACCTTGGCGAGCTTGGTATCAGCAAAGAAGAAACTGCCGATATTTTTGACGGAGAATTTGGTCCTGCGGCCGATGAACTGCCGCTGGAAGTCAAGTTTGACGATTTTTACGTGGCAAAATACCCTGATCAGAGCTTTGTTTTTATTCTTGATGCTCCTTTTAACTGCGGGCAGCTCGGCTGCAACACTGTTGTTTTTGTTCGGGATGAAGACGGTGATTTGGTGGAACTTGATTCGGTCGAACCGGTAAAATGCAAAAATTATGACGCCGATAAACTTGTATGCACCGAAGGAGGCTATAAACCAGAGATCGCAAAGCCGGCAAAGAAAAAAAAGATTTTGCATTTTCCAGCACCAGCGGGCACATTTTAGTTTTTTTACAAAAATGACAAAAAAATAGAAAAAAAGGTTGATTTTTTATATAAAAAGTATATATTAAACAAAAATGACAGCATTTTAGACAAAATTGACAATTCTATTTATGGGGAATTAATATGAAGAAACTGTTCGTTATCGCTTTGTCCGCCATTGTTTCGGCCTGTGCCTGTTTTGAATGTGAAGAAGAGGCTCCCGTAACGACTTATCGTACTGTTGCTGCTGCTCCTGCGACGGATTGCGATTATTTTGACGGCAAAACTTGCTATCGCTATGTTTATAAGAGAACACCCCGACCGGTTGCACGTCCGATTCGTTACCGCGAGTCACGTCCCTGCCCTGCTTGTCAGCCGGTTCCGGTTGTCTGTGCCCAGCCGGCATGCGGCAGCTGCAATGCCTGCGGGACTTGCAATCCGTGTGAGGCAAAAATTACCGAAACTCGCGAACCAGTAGAAATCGTCTATAAAAAGACAACCTATAAAACGGTTTACGAGCCGAAGACCTATTCTCAGGTCAGCTACGAAAAGGCCCCTTATCATTCCGTGGCATCACAGCCTGAGAGAATAGAGGTTATTGACGATGAAAAAATTCTCCTCAATGATGTCAAATAAACCTCTATAACCCCTTAAAAACCCGCTGATTTTCGTTTCGGCGGGTTTTTGTTTGGATTAAAGCTAATTTAAGGTTGCGCAAAAAGTCTGAAAAGAGCATACTGCCTGCAAAAACAGAAAGGGATGACTATGGCGGCGGATTATAAAATATATAATCAGGATAGTTTTGAGGTTATGCAGGACATGTCTGACGAAAGTTTTGACATGATTTTTGCCGATCCGCCTTATATGATTTCCAATGTTGGCACCAGCTGCCAAAACGGTAAACTGGTATCAATCAATAAAGGAAATTGGGATTATTGCCAAGGGGTTGAAGCAAATTTCGAATTTCACAAACGTTGGCTCAAAGAATGTCGGCGGTTGTTAAAGCCTAACGGAACTCTTTGGGTTTCGGGGACTTATCACAGTATTCACCCCTGCGGCTATGCCATGCAACAGCTCGGATACCATATCTTGAATGATATTATATGGTTTAAGCCCAATGCCAGCCCTAATCTGTCGTGCAAATATTTCACCGCCAGTCATGAAAGTTTGCTCTGGGCGCGCAAGGCCAAAAAGGCCAAACATTATTTTAATTATCCGGCAATGAAAGACGGTAATTTTCCCAAAGATATTCTAAAAAAACCGCATCATCAGATGCGCAGTGTCTGGGCCATTGCCGCCACACCGCCGGAGGAAAAAAAGCTCGGCCGTCATCCGACACAGAAACCTTTGGCACTGCTGACCCGAATTATTGAAGCTTCTACTCACGAGGGTGATACGGTTTTTGATCCTTTTATGGGAAGCGGAACGACCGGTGTGGCGGCGTTAAAACTCGGGCGAAAATTTGTCGGGATTGATAACAACCCTGAGTATTGCCTTTTGGCTGAAAAGCGCCTCAAAGAGGTGGTAAATGATAAGAGATTGCTTTAGAAATGGTACCTGACACCGGCATTGATTTCCGTTATATAGCTCATAAAATCGCCGCCGATGCTGCTCCAACGCCCCATGACGCGCAGGGTCAAATGCTTGCTCAACCATATTTGGAAGCCACCGCCGATACGGTAGGCGACCGAAGAGTCTTCAAATTCTTTGCTGGTTGAACGCAGTTCGTTGGTTGAAATACCCTCATAAGCCATGATCTTGACCTTTGCCGTGGCATCGTATTTGCCGACACCGATTGAGGCTATAAACTCAATATCGTCATTTATGGGAACATAGCCCAACAAATCAAGACCATAGACCTTATATGAGACTGTATATTCACCACGAGCAAATTCAGGATACTGGCTGTAGCTCTCGGTATGAGTAACTTTATCTTCATCCAGAGATGTTGAATAAAAAGCCTCAATGCCCACATATCTGAGCGGCCGCCAACCGATATTCAGCGAAATAGAATTAAAACTACGGTCAAAATTTCTGGTGTCTGATGTATAGTCGTTGCCGCCGTTAAGCGCCGATTCAATCGTATAATCAACCGTTTCGTAGGAAGCATATCCTAAAACATAATCCGCACCGACAGATATTGAGCCTATTTCGCGCTGTTTTCTGGCTTCAGGCTTCTGAGGCGCATAATAACTGCTTCCCGGAAAATAGTTTTGCATCAACGATGCATTGCCGTTTCCCGAAACTGCCTGCGCCGGAGTATAAGAAGGCTGTGGTTTGGCATAGCCGGAAATACCGTAGGCTCCTACATTGGAATAGCCACCGTTGTAATAGGTCTGAGCCAAGGCTATCGCCGGAAAAAGGCTGCTGAAAACCACTGTTGAAACAAATGTTTTTTTCATTTGCAAAATTCCTTTTCCGCGCTCCTAAAACAAGAACCTCAACCCGACCGAAAACTCTTGCAGATAGTCTATCGCATCGGTATTTAAGCTGATATAACGATACATGCTGCGCAAAACCAGTCCTCGAGCAATATTGAACTGAAAGCCTAAACCGACGCGCCAAGCAATTTTGTCTTCGCTTAGATCAAACTCCGCTTGGTCAAGTGCGGCGTTGCCGCTTTCCAGATAATGCGTTTCGAAACGCGCTTCGGTATCAAAGTTATATTGTCCCAAGCCGACAAAAGCAATAAAATCAAAGTATTCCGTTACCGGAAGATAACCCAAAAGATCCAGACCAAAGGCCTGATATTTGGTGATATAGGTATTTACCATATGGTAGTCGGTATTGTTGAGAGAGGTGTTGTCAATTTGGGTAACGGTATTGTCATTGTACGTGCGGTTGTAGAACAGCTCAATACCAAAATTGTTGTGCGGACGGGTTCCGATTACGATACCAATATTATCTTGATCATCAAAAATAGTATCCGAAGGGACTTCAAAGCCGTTGGTCGGGGAAAACACCAGATTGTTGAAACCTATTTTTTCCGCCGATGTTTCCATCTGCGATTTGTTGTAATCAAAACCGACATAATATTTAAAATTTTTGGCCTGCTCTACCTTTTGCTTAACTTTATGCTGCACTTTGCGGAGGTCTTTTTCCATAGTCCGATCGTAACCTTCGTACATTGAATCACAAGGACACATTACCGTCTTGCCCAAAACGACAGAACCGTTTTGGTCATATTGATCATCCGGATTGCACGGGCACCATTCAACGCCATATAAATCGCCATACTGCACAGCAAAAGAATCCGTCTGGAATATACATCCCAGCGCTATAACTGCTATGTAAACGAATTTTCTCATTCAAGAGCCTTAAATATTTTACTCAATTCTGGCTATAAGCCTAAATTATAGCGTCAAAAAGTACAAGCATCCTCTGGATTTATGCACATGTTTTTATGCTGCGACGTTGTTTTGACAAAATTTAACAAAACATTAACTGACATTTAATCATTTTTTTGGTATTATGATGTTATAGTTTTATCTTGGGGAGTAGGAAAAATGGCTTTGGATCTTTCAGAATACGAAAGCATTTTAAGCAACCCTGATGCGACGGTAGAAAGACTTAATAATGCTTTGAATGATTTATCCAGTGATGAAGGAAAGATTTCCTTTGACCGCGAGGATCTCAAAAGAAGATTTGAAGAGAAAATTAAGTCTATGACAACCTCCGAGGCTCCTGCAAGTGAGCCCATAAAGCCTCAGAACACTGACGGAGAAGACAGAATTGTCGTGAACGATGGGAGCAGCAGGCTTGATGAGATGTTCAGCAACAACGAACGTCGTGAGTTTGTCGGCAATGAATTCAGGAACGGCGAATTTTCGTCTCAAGCTCATGTTGATTTTTATATAGAGCAACTGGCTGAAGGAAACTTGGTCTTTCCGGATGAAAAGAGCTTAGGCAAACTGAAAAATTTGTTGGATGATCAAGTAAAAAAGGCTCAACCTCAAGAAACTATTGCTAAGAAGATTCTCAACGATTTTGCCGTGGATAGAAGGATAAATTCCATGGCTCCTACCGGTGCCGCTCCTACGACAATAAATGATTTCGGATTGACTGATGCGTTGGACAGATATCAAAAAGGAAAATCCAAGGACAGTGCCGACTACATGCTGCGAGAAGCACAAAAAGCCGCTATTGCAAATCGTTTTACCGGTTATGAAGATGGCAAAAATCCTTATGCCGGATTTATTGATAATTTGAAGGAAGAAAAAGATAAGACCTCAAAATGGAAATTTAATCGTCGGCGCAAATTGGAAAAAGCCAGAAGAGACATTGATCCGGCGGCCTATTATGGAGAAAAAGAGCTTAATGGGAGCTGGCTCGGACGAAAGACCGGATACTATAAGCTGCGTAAAAAAATTGTTGATTATAAAGGAAAAAGTTTTGATCGGATAGCCATAAGGCTTGATAAGGTTCTTGATCTTAAAAGTGAAAATGCATCTTATAAATGGCTGAGCAAAAACGCTTTTAAAAAGTTGGGCACGAATGCTAAACTTGCTTATTATCAAACGCTTTATCTCGGATCTTCCGAAAAGCTGACCAATCGTTTGATGGATCATGCCAATATTACAAAGCTGCAGTCTTACAGTCGTGGTTTGTCGGAAAAGATCAATAAAGCACAAAATGAATATATCTCTGACCGGCCTACAGCCGATGCTCGTGCAATGTATCAAAATATGTTGAAGCAGATTCAGCAATCGTGCCAAAATCGTGAAAATTCTTTGGCTGAACAAAAAAAGGAGATGATTGGCTCTCTGGGCAATGATGATATTGAAAATGCAACGAAAAATTTTGACAGTTTTACTGTCAATCTTGACAACAGAGTTGCTCTGCTGAAGCAAAGATATAATGAGGAATGCGCTAAAAATCCTCTGTTGCGGGTTTTGCAAACGGTTGAGACTCAGATGCCGGATAAAAATGCTTCTCAGGTGCCGGATACGGATGATCCTCAGATGTCGGATAACCAAATACATAACAGAGAAATTATCACTCATGAGGCTGTCTTGCAACAGGTTGCCAAAGAGTTGGGTTTTCCGAATATTGACAATTTGTTGAAATCTCGCGGTATTTCTGACGGCGAAATTGAATCCATTAAAGAAAAATTGCTGCCTAAAAACAGAGAAGGAACAAAGGAAAATTCTGAAGAAGAGCTCAAAGACACACCGGCCAACGAACAAAAGGCGGTTAATGAACAAACACCGGTTAACGAGGTGCAGGCGAATGTCGGAAATGAAGTGCCTGATTATAACAACGAAGATAATGCTCAACCCGATATACGCCAAACTTACCCAAATGGCGACAAGATGGATTTATACATTGCTGAGGATAAATCTCGTTATGACCTCGTTACTCAAGACCAAAACGGCGAAACGCGTGAACCGACCGCTGAAGAAATCAGCGCTTTGGTGGAGCAATTGGGTAAAGACGGTATTACAGAAGTTAATTTGGAAAACGGTTTTTCTGAAAAGACTCAACAAGCCTTTTTGGCCGAACTGAACAAGCAAAAGATCGCTGTCGCCAACCGCGAAGAGGTGGAGAACCGTTTGAAAGATGCCGAAAAGCTCAATACTGAAAATAATGCATCCGAAAAAGAACAGCCAAACGGCCGAACTGAAGAAGAAAAACCAAATGCTGCAAAGAATGAAAACACTCCCAATGCTGCGGAAGATAAAAAAAGCGAAGAGAGGAAGGATGCGGACTCTAACCGCAAAGAGAATGAGAATCGTCTAAAAGATACCGAAAAGCTCAATATTGAAAATAAGGCATCCGAAAAAGAACAGTCGAACGGCCGCCCTGAAGAAGGAAAACCAAATCCTGCGAAAGATAAAGAAAATGAGGAAAAGAACATTCAAAAGGTGATGATCCGTGCCGTTACAGACTCTAAGGATGAGGCAGAACAGTTGGCCAAACTAAAAGTCATTGAGAAAGTTCAATCCGGCGAATTTGATAAAAGCGGCGAAGGCTATTTAAATTTCACGAAAGAAATTGTCAATACTTTTGGAGAAAAGAACAGTGATACCATCACGCTCTTGGAGATTTCGGCTGCTAAGGCTTTGCAAGATGATGCCCGAAAAGAAGCAAAAGAGGCTAAACAAACTCAACAGGATAAATCTCAGAAAGCTGAAAACGACCGTTATATTGAGAAAACCTTAAAAGATGAAAATATAGAACTGGCTAACGCAAATTCAAAATCATCCCTTAAGGTTTCAGGAATCATTAATTTGGCCAATAAATATAAAGACAAAGGGGCTGAAGAGCTGCGCAAAGACGACACTTATAAGCTGTTGCCTAAATACGCCAAACAAGGCGCGGAAAACCTGTTTCATTTGGAACATGCCGATAATTTGAAACCGGAACAGAAACAACTTTTGCGCGGGCAAATTCTCGGACGAGTCATTGACCAGAAACACCAGTCCAAACGTGTTACCCATCAGCTTCAGCCGCAACAGGTTCGGCAACAACCTAACAGCAAACAGGACAATAACGGCAGGTAACAGACTTATATTCTATACCTTGCCCGTCGTGGAACAGTTTATTGAAAAGCTCTGTCATTTCTTTG
Organism: uncultured Alphaproteobacteria bacterium; assembly: GCA_944393715.1. Classification (GTDB taxonomy): domain Bacteria; phylum Pseudomonadota; class Alphaproteobacteria; order RF32; family CAG-239; genus CAZU01. The sequence continues at coordinate 40,040 of CALYBB010000050.1, read as the reverse complement.
TTTGAAAGGTACGACACAAGTTTTTAAGCAAGAAACAGGATCAATCATCAGCTGCCGCCACCGGCAGAACAACTGCAATTTGGATAAACCTGAGCCGACTGCGTCCAAGAACTGCTTATTGTCTCGGCTATCCCCGAAACAGAACACGCGCTGCCTTGCGCCCTGCACTGCTCCTGTGTATACCAGTTTGTTCCGGCAGAGGCTTCGGACTGGACATCGGTATTGCTGCATTTGTAATACGGGTAGCCGTTGCAATCAAAAATGATGACCGCATTATATTCATGACCGCACAGGTTCTTTATTTTTGCCTCAAGCCCTTGCTGCGAATAGCTTTTTATCAGCTCCGTGAGGTTTTCGTACGGAGAAGGATCCAGTTGAGTATAGCCTTCTGTATTGCTGCCGGAACAACATAAATTTCGGTTCGGACGATAGCGATATATAAGTGTCCCGCGGGAGTTTTCATACTCTGTGCAATATTGTTCATTACTCGCGACTTTTTCGGAGACGATCATCCCCAGGCTCTCACAATAAGTTTTTGCGTCCGTTCCTCCCATATCGACCATATTATCGTAGATTTGCCTATTGCAGGCGCATTTTCGGTATGTACGATCCGCACCTTCTTCACCGGTATCGCAATAATCTTCATTGCTTTGATCCCATTTGTCGTCACCGACACAAAACAGCGTGTATTCATCCTTGCAAGTACAGGCCATGTATTTGTCTTCGGTCGTATAGCCGCCGGAATTGTCTGCTATCATTTCCGTACAAACGGTGTTCTTGTCCGGAATAACACCTTGATTTTTGCCGCTGGCTATACATTTTTTCTGGGCTTCGGCAGAGCATTGGCAGCGTGGATACAGCGGCCTATTTGTGTTAAGCGTGCAGGCCTCTATGTCGCTCTGATCATAAAAGTTGCCGGTACAAGTCAGCGAATAACTTGGTTTGCAAATACACCCTTGGTATAAAGTCTCCTTGGCTTTATACGTTTTTTCCCCTTCGGCAGAGATTTCCGGAACCAGTCCTCTGATTGTGCATGATCCGCCTTCGGAATTGGCTTTTTGCCCACTATTCAAAGCACATTCTTCCGCCGTTATGTTATACTCAGCGGAGCAATCGCATCCTTTATAAAATTTTGTTGAATTAATTTCGCAATAGTCATTTTTATAATCGTCAGGCACTCTTTCTCCCTTGCTGCTGTTTTGGCAAGTGTATTGGTAATCGCTGTCGCATTTGCATGATGCATAATACCGCACCTTCTTTTCTTCAGTAGAGCTGACTGTTGCGCCGGTTTCGGGATCGGTACTGGTTTGGGTTACTTTTTCGGTAATTTCGCAATAATCTTGTGTATCTGGCGGTATGATGCCGACATTGCCGCTTTCTTCTGCTTGACAAGTGTATTTATATTTTGATTGATCACACTCACAGGAAGCATAAACCGTCGGGCCAAAACTGCCATCTGCTAAAAGCGGCGTGCAGCGCTTTCCTTTTGAGGTATTTATGCCGTTACAAGTCGTATAACCGGATGGACACGGACATTCCTTATACAGCCGGTTGCCATTGGCATCAACACAAAATTCGCCAAGTGTGGCGGGATCATAACCCGAACAAGAATATTTGAAACCGTTTGTCAGGCAGTTGGTGGTATCCTGACAGCTTGCATATTTAATTACCGTTTCCGATGACCCGTCACTGTTTTCAATTGTTGAGGCGCAGCTGCCTCCGTCGCCGATTTGGGCAGAAGTACACACCTGATAAGTTTGCTCCTGATATTCGGAACAAGTATCTGCCTGTGCGTTACATTCGCTCCAATATGTTGTTTCTGAACCATCCGAATTCTTCTGAACACACTTTTCTCCACTGCCGGAATCGCACGACTTCCAATTTCCCGGACAACGGCACAAATATTTGACGACTGGCCGACCGTCCTCGCTAATTTCGGTACACGGCGAATAGCTTTCTTGGTTGGTTCCACAAGCCGTTACATGACCTGGGGTGCACAGATTTTTCTCCGGTTTGGCACATTCTTTGTAGTATTTGACACCGTCAAGCTCGCAATAATTTCCGACCCCGACCTCTCCGTCGCCGCAAACTTCCGAATAGCCGTTGGCACAAACACAGCGCTCATAATAAGTTATATCGTCGCGAACACAGGGATTAATACCTATCTGCAATGGGCCAGAACAAGTATTGTTCACCGTGGAACTGCAGGTTTCTTCTTCTTTGCAGCTTTTATAATAAGAGACACCTTTCAGATTGCATGGCTCGCCCTGTCCGACCTGTCCTTCGGGGCAAAGCTTATATTCCGACGGACAAGCGCAAGCTTTGTAACCGCCGATATTTCCCTGATTATCCTGACACGGCTGCCCGACAGGAATCTGAGGCGCATTGCACATTTCAGTGTATTCCCAGCTGCATTCAATAACCGAACACTGGTAATATTTACGCCCACACCCATTGTCTTTCCAAACACCGGTTGGTTTTCGGCCTCCAGGGCAGCCATAATAATTATCCGCCCAATTTAACGGTAATTCGTCGGGAACGCATTCGCAGGACTTGTACTTACCGTTGCAGGCTTGCCCGACCCCTTTATAGCGCCCGCTGCCGTCTTCATCACAAACTTCGGTATAATCGGCCGAACATTCGCAATAAGGATAAAAAGGCAGTGTCTGACCCAGCATGCTTTCGTCAAGCGTTGGATCAGAGGCAATCAACGACCGAGTAATTTCCTGCTGGCAGGTGTTGCCGGACAGCAAACCGCCGCAATTAAATTTATGATGCTGGTAGGCGCTTGAACAATTGCATTCACGCCATCTTTTTTGGCCGTTGACGATGACATAGTCGCCGCCTAAATTATGCCGAACAGCACAGTTGGCCGTTGTGTATTTAAATTCATCAGGATCGTAGTAGCAGTTGTAGGCACGCTTGTAGCCCTGATCTGCCCCATACTCACACAGCTGAGCTGAAACGCCGGGGCCATATAAAGCAGAACATTCACTCTCGGATGGAGCAACAAAGATGGCATAATCCGTCCGTGTTGTTTCTCCTTCGATGATGTTTTGACCACAGGCACCAAGGACTTTTTTGACCTGACAGGCGCCGGCCTGATAATATTGGGAGCCGCTTTCCATAGAACCGGAGGTATTGTATCTGCACCAACTACCGTCTTTAGGCGCTTCATACGGATATTCACAGGTGTCGGTATAGACTGACGTATCGCAGCTGACCTGCTTCATGACCTTATCTCCGGACGAGCAAATTCGGAATTCTGCCCCTGCGCCAAAAACTGCTTCAACATCCGTTGATATATCAACCACCGCTAAATTTGGTCCCGGTGTTTCGCAGGCAATCGGAACACACTCACTCCAATATGTTACGCCGTTGATACTGCAGGATGTTGCATCTTTTGCTGCCTCTTGGTTTTCTTCTTTGAGGCATTCTCTAAAGTCTGCCGGACAATAACAAGGATACATCTTTGTATTGTTTTGAGAACAATAAGCCTGATTGCCGTATCCCAAAACGGCACCGTTGCCCAGCTCTTTGGCACACATATTCTGCGTCGGCGTTGAGGTCGATGCATCCAAATAAATGTAGGACGACGGCAGAGCTACTTCTTCCAACAACGGCTGGCATTTTGCCGTGCATTCTTCGTATTTTATGCCTTCGGTGCCATCTAATTCGCAATAATTTCCTGAAGGCTCTGCCTCAAAATTGCGATCGCCGAGGCCCTGTGTCGTGCAAATATCACCTTCCTGAACGGTGCCGTCTACCGCGTACCATGTCAGCGGGCATTGGCATACGACTCTTTCAACATTGTCTTTGTCCAAACAGCCGTAGGCGTACTCACCCCTTGCATAGGTACAGTCCTCTTCGCCGTAGTAAAGAGGCCTATCTGTCGGGCAATAACGGGCATAGCCGGCATATTTGGTCAGGACTTCAACCGGTTTTCCATCTGCATCGGTTTTGATGTCCCTGCTACAGGATGTACCGATACCGTTATAACTGCTTATACACTCGGACGCAGAATCCAAACCTTCGTCTTTATAATTGCTTTCGCACCATTCATCAATTGTCTTGAAATTATCAGGGCAACCGCAGATATAACTCAACTCTCGACTGTCCGAGACGGCACACATCTCAGGATTTGAAGTTCCGCCGCGAATCGAAGACACATAATCGCCGAAAATTTCCGGACATCCATAAGCCGTCGCCGAAGAGGCCGAAGCATATTCATGACCGCAGACGAGATAGCATTGGGCATATTTGGTTATTGAGCTGCCTGCGGCATCATAATCGAAAACACACTTTGTACCACCGCGAATTTCGTAATCATTTTCGCACTCTGTTCCGTAGCTCGGCGGACATTTACAGACATATTTTTCAACCGGAAGCTCTCCTTCAACTTTTTCATAACAGGCTTCGTAATAGGCCTCTTCTTCTCCTTCCAGAAGGCAATTTTCCGTGTCGCTCATGACGGATTCCTCCGGCAGCGCCGAACAGGACAAGCCAAAGCCTCTGTACTTCCAGCCTTTTTCATCATCGGGGCTTTCTGCTTTGCAAACGGCTCCCAGACCAATATAGTCTGTTTCACAGTTGTGATTTTCGGAAATATCCGGATTGGCTGCGCAAAATTCTGCCAATGTCTGATAGCCTTCGCCGCACTCAAATTCTTTATAATAGCCTCCGTCCGTATAACTCCCGTCAAACAAAGCAATTTGGCATTCTTCGCCTTTTCCTGCAATGATTGATTGGCAATTATCTATATCGCTGCCGTTAGCTTCGCACCATTGCGCAATGGTCATCCAGCCGTCATCAGCCGGACACTGGCATCCTGCCGCCACCGGAGATGAGCCTGCCGCTTGATACGGGCAAACAAGAGCTGTTCCGGGAGAACATGTTCCGCCGGCTTCGGTAAGATCCCGCAACGCGAGGCAGCCCTGACATTTATCAAGGATTTCCGTTTCGTAAGTATCTTCATGCAGGATGCGACATTGAACTTTTAATAAAGGATAGGTTATATCTTCGTAAACATCATCTTTAACTGGTTCGCACGTCCCGCCGTCCAGATCTGTTAGGATAGATGTCTGCTCCAAAACAGAACACAATTCTATTTCGGATTCAAAAGTCTCATATTTGTACAAAGCATTGCCGTCTGCATCTTTATCGGCTGTGCACAACGTACCGGTTCCGTAATTGGTCTGCAGACAGGTGGCATTGTTTCCGCAGTGTTCTTGCAGCGTTTTGTATGTTTGGGGCTCTCCCTCATAATTGCAACCACAACGATAACGATCAGTGCCTCCATCAACTTTACAGGTGTTTGCGTTTTTTCCGTTGCCTTCCTCACATGTATACTCATCTTCGATCGGGTATTCGCCGTGGCATTCATTGCCGTCTTTGTCCATGCCGAAGCCGATAAATTTTTCAACCCCCTGATCCAAACAAGCATAAGGTCTCAAACTGCTGCCGGAATCGCCCAAGCTGGTGGGGTATAGAATACCCTGCTCCCGCTTTTCTTTAATCAGATCATTGCAATTTGGTATATTGCCCAGATCGCAGGTATAGCCCTCACAAAACATACCGTTTCCGCAGTCAACGTAACACAGCGCCGAGTTGTAGCCCCCTGAACATTGTTGGGGGGTGGTTGTGTAATTATTATTGTCCGGACACTTTTGTAGTCCGATTGTTCGGTTCAATACGCAAAAATCTCTGGTTTGGCCACTGTAAATACACACATAGTGTTCTCCCCAGTTCCCATCGCAGCTAGAATTTGTAGATAATTTAGTCAGATATGTCCCATTGTCCGTCCAATTGGAACACGCCTCCGGATCCTTAGTGGCCCAACGGCCGTCGTAGCCGCCGGTATTAGTGCCCGTACAGATTTGGAAATCAGCTTCTTTTGGATAATCTACCGACGCGTCGTATCGGAAGTCTGCCGGACATTTATAAGCCGGAACGACTTGACCATTGTCGCAACATTGTCCTGCCTCTTCGCATTGGTAGCCTGTGGCATTATCGCTCAGGCTACAGCTTGTCGTGCAGGCCGCTATATCCCCACAGCCTTCGCTGCTCTGACGCTGCGGAACGGCCGTCCCGAACACGGCAAAACCGTTTCCGGCCTCAGTAATCGGGCGGACGGCACCATAACCTTCATGACTACCGACAATTAGAGCTAAAGCTGCATAAAATATTATTTTAATTCGAGACATTATGCCTATTTATCCCGCGTTTTAAAAAGGTATTTTGCCTATATAATAATTATTATCCCTTTATTTGCAATAAGATTCCTCAAGTTTTGCAATGTTTCTTAGCTAAATTTGACAAAAAAAGCCACCGTTTGAACGATGGCTTTTGGATAAAGGTTATTTATTGTTTTTGTCCTTGCCTGAAAGCTTTTGGTATATTGTTTCAAACAAAACATACAAAAGCGGAATAACCAACAGCCCCAGCGCCGTTCCCACCAACATGCCGTAGAAAACCGGCACGCCGATGGCAACACGGCTGGCCGCGCCGGCGCCGGTCGCTACAATCATCGGAAATACACCCAAAATGAAGGTAAAGGCTGTCATCAACACGGCACGATACCTCTCTTTGGTTCCGGTCATGGCCGATTTGACCAGAGAGGCGCCTTTTTCGTGTTCTTCCTTGGCAAACTCAACAATCAAAATGGCGTTTTTACTGGCCAGACCGACTAGCAGGATCAGACCTAACTGCGCGTAAATACTCAACGGCAGACCGGTGATAAACAACCCGACCAGAGCACCGAGCATTGCTACCGCCACGGAAGTCAACACCGGCAGCGGCGTAATCCAGCTCTCGTACTGAGCCACCAGGAACAAATAACCAAACAAAATCGCCAGAGCAATCAGGTAACCGATTTGCCCCTGAGAGCTCTTCTCCTGATAGCTGATGCCTGACCACTCATAGCCAAAACCGTCCGGCATGTCTTGCGCTAATTTTTCAACCGCGGCCATGGCCTCACCGGTACTGACCGCAGGGTTTTGTACCGCGGTAATAGTGGCTGATGGATATTGGTTGTAACGGGTAACCACGCGCGGCGACAAAACTTTGCTCAGCGAAACGACGCTGCCGAGCGGAACCATCTCGCCGTTCTGGCTCTGGACATGAAGGTCTTTAATCGATTCAATATCCTTGCGATTTTTCCAATCGGCCTGCACCATAACCTTGTTAACCTGCGTACCAAAGTTGACGTCGTTGATATAGGCTGACCCCAGATAGTACTGCAAGGTTGAGAAAATGCTGCCGACGCCGACCTTCAGCGCTTCTGCTTTGACGCGGTCAATATCGACATAAACGTTCGGCGTTTTGGCCGTATAGGTTGTATAGGCATAAGAAACCTCAGGCAGGCGATTCATCTTGCTCAAGAAAGACAACAAGGCCGCTTCGATGACCTGAGGATCATCCGTATTCAACGACTGCAGGCGGAAATCCATACCGCCGCTCATGCCTAATCCCATAATGGCTGGCGGTTCAAACATCTGTACCTCGGCCTCGGAATATTCACCAATTTTAGCACGCAGGCGGTTCATAATATTGGTCGAATACAGCTCATCGCCTTTGCGCTGATTCCACGGTTTTAAGGTGGCAATCATCATGGCGACGTTTTCGCCGGTACCGCCGATCATGCTGACGCCATTAATAACCATTACAGCGTCAACACCAGGTTCTTCCATTATAATCGGCAAAATCTTGTTGGTAAATGCCGTAGTGCGTTCACGCGAAGCGCCTTCTGGCAATTGAATGTTGCCCATGATAACACCTTGGTCTTCCGACGGGATAAAGGACGTCTGGCTGATGTTTAGGATGCCGGCTATAACAATCAATGCCAAACCATAAACCACCGCAACAACACCAATCTTGCGGCCAAAGATGCCGACGATGCCGACATAGGTATCGCGTGCTTTTCCCACCGCCTGATTAAACCAGAACAAAGGCCCGTGCTGAAAAGGTTTTAACGGCCTGAGCAGCGTGGCGCACAACGCCGGCGACAGCGTTAGCGCATTCAACGCCGAAAACGCAACAGAGACCGAGATCGACACCGCAAATTGCTGATAAATCTTGCCGGTGATGCCGCCCATAAAACCGACCGGAACAAAAATCGCCAACAGCACCATGGTTGTCGCAACAACTGCTCCGGAAATCTGCTCCATGGCTTTGATCGTCGCTTCCTTCGGCGAAAGATTTTCTTCCGCCATCAGGAACAAAACACGCTCCACCACCACGATGGCGTCGTCCACCACCAAACCAATTGCCAGAACCAATCCGAACAAAGTTAACATATTCAAGCTGTAACCGCAAACCAGCATCACGGCAAAGGTTGCCAACAACGATACCGGAATGGTCAGCAACGGGATAAGGGTTGAGCGCCAGTCTTGCAGAAAGACATAACAAACCAAGATAACCAAACCAAAGGTAAAGAACAAGGTTAAGACCACCTCTTCGATCGATGCGCGAATGTATTCGGTCGAGTCATAACCGATCAGATAGTCAACACCTTCGGGGAAATTGGCTTTTAGTCTTTCCAGTTCGATTTTTAGATTTTTCATGGCGTCCAGAGCATTGGCACCGGTTAACTGGTTAATGGCGATGGCCACGTTTGGCACGCCGTTATAGGATGATGCCGCACGATATGACTCCTCCCCTATTTCAATGCGGGCGATATCTTTTAAGCGAACCATACCGCCTTCTTCCGCGGTGCGGACAATGATGTTTTTGAAGTCTTCGACCTCATTAACACGGCCTTGAGTTTGCAAAGCATAAACCATTTGCTGCTTGCCGTCGCCGGGCATGGCGCCGACTTTACCTAAAGAAGGCTGATAGTTTTGCCCTTCGATGGCTGAAACAATGGTTTCGATCGGCAAATTTAATGAGGCGATCTTATCGGCATCGAGCCAGACGCGCATGCTTAGGCTGGCGGAATAGACATTAACCTCGCCAACACCATCCACACGCGACAAGCTGTTTTTCATGTTGTTTTGGACATAGTCCGAGAGTTCGTTGCTGTTTAGGCTGTTGTCCGGTGAAAATACCGAGACAAAGCCTAAAATATTTGACGAGCGACTGCGCACCGTCAGGCCTTGGCGCTGCACTTCCGTCGGCAGCATCGAAGTCGCCTGTTGGATACGGTTTTGCACCTTAACCTGTGCCATATCGGAATCAGTGCCGACCTTAAAGGTAATTGTCAGCTGATACGAAGAGTCTTCCGACGATGAAGACATATAAATCATGTCTTCAACACCATTAATCTGCTCTTCCAGCGGGATACCGACCGTACGCGCGACAACTTCTGCCGAGGCGCCCGGATAGGTCGCCGAAACGACGATCTCCGGAGGCGTAATTTCCGGATACAAGGCAATCGGCAACGAGAAGACAGAAATAAGCCCCGCGATAGACAACACGATGGAAATAACCATCGCGAAACGCGGGCGTTCAATAAAAATTCTTGAAAACATATTTATTTGGCCTCCTCAGTTGTGTTGGACACCAGACTGGCTCGAACCGTCGCACCGTCGGTTACTTTTTGCAGACCACTGACGATAACTTTTTCATGTCCTTCAAGACCAGATAAGACAATCTGTTTGTCATCAAACATACCGTCGAGCTGAACTCTTTGTTCGGTAACCTTGCCTTCGGCATCAACCGTATAGACATAAGCGCCATTGGCATCTTGCATAACTGCCGCCGGATTGATAATTACCGCCGGCGTTTCTTTGGCCGATGACAAAATGACGTTGACATAACCACCGGCAAGCAAATCACGCTTGGCATTGGCATATTCCAGATAAACCGGAAGCGTCGCCGTGTTGATATTAATCTCGTTGTTGACAAAGAACGAGGTCATATTTTCATTCAAGATTGAACCGTCCGGCATCAACAGACGGGTTTTTAAACCGCTGGTATTAAAATCACGGAACATATAAGCATCTTTGTCCGGAACCGAAAAGGCAATCCGAATTGGAGACGTTTGGATAATACGCGCCAGTGTCTGACTATTGGAACTAACGTAGTTGCCTTCGGTGATTTCGGCTTTACCAATCAAGCCGGTAAACGGCGCTTTGATCTCGGTATGCTCCATATCAATCTTGGCCAGTTCCAAATTGGCCTCGGCCTGGGTTACGGCAGCCTTGGCCTGCAGATAGGCGCTTTCGGCCGTATCCAGAGTTGATTTTGATGCGTATTGCTGACTGCTCAAGGCTTTTTGGCGCTTGTAGTCACGCTCGGTTTTGACCAGATTGGCTTTGGCACTGGCCAGAGCTGCCTTGGCCAAGTCGACATTGGCGATATAACGATCTTGTTCTATCACAAACAAAATGTCACCTTCTTTGACGACGGAACCTTCCTGGAACAAGACCTGGTCAACATAGCCGGAAACCTGAGGAATCAAGTCAACACTCTTAATTGCTTCAACCTCGGCAATATATTTTTTCTGCGGCGAAACGTCCGTTTTTATTGCCTCTTCAACCAAAACATGCGGCAGGCTGCCGGCTGCTCCGGCTGCGGCACCAGTCTGGGGCGTCAGTTTGGCTTTTAAGTACCAGCCCAAGCTGATGCAAAAAAGGATTATCAGAAAATTCAAAACAATTTTTCTTTTTTGTACTTTTACAACCTGCATTTTATTTCTTCTCCACCTTCACACTATTAATTACCATATCAAAACTTTTGCCTACCATTTCCGAAAGGCTCTCTTTAGCTTGGTAGCCGGCAACATATTTACCTAAAATTCCTTTCCACAAACTGACCAGAGTGTCTCGCAACACAGGAATATCAACATCTTTTTTTATTTCGCCTTGTTTTTGCATCTTTTGCAAGGCTTCGCACAATATTTTTTCGGGCAACTCTACCAACTCACCGATTTCCGGCCAGACTTTGGCAAGCACCGCCTCCGACCACTCCATGCGATAGATCATAAAAAATACGAAGCGGCGATAGTCCGCATCGTGTTCAATATTTTTTGAACGACTGACTACTGCCTGCCGAAGCTCTGCCAAATTTTCTAAGCTGATAACCGGCGTTACCCTGCGGTGATCGGATATTTTTTGTTGTATTAATGCGGCAATCAAATCCGTTTTATTGCGGAAATGCCAATAAACCGCCCCTTTAGTGAGATTTATGCGCTTGGCGATCTCGTCAAACGTGGCACGAGCAAAACCTTTTTCATAAAAAGTCTGCAACGCCGAATCGAGAATTGCCTGACGGGTTTGTTCGGCATCTTCCTTTGTTTTTCTGGCCATTTTTAACTTCCATATTAAGAACATCTACATACATTCACGGAGTATGTATACATAGAATTAGTTAAAAATCAATAACAAAAAAAAAAAAAATTATACCTTTGGGATTATTTTGTCAGTGTTGCCAATGCGGTAACAATATCCGGAAAAGATTGATCAACGAAGGGATGTTTTTTTGTCGGCTCAGGGGTAATTAAAACCGTGGCCAGACCGACACTTTTGGCCGCGCACAAATTGTCCAGATTATCTTCAAACAAAAGGCAGTCTTGAGCCTTGAGATTATACCGGCGCAAAAAATTGACAAAGCACTGCGGATCATGTTTAAAAGTATAATTCATGGCATGACCGTCGAAAATATCTTCAAAATTATCTTCATCAACGTTGATTGCTTTTAAAACATCATGCACATGTTTTATGATGCTGTCGGTGATGATAAATTTGCGTTGCGGTAGTTTTTTGAGCAGCTCATTTAACTTTTTATTGCGCGGCAAAAAGCTCACATCAACATCGCACACGTCGTCCATAAACTCCTGTTTGGTAAAAGGCATGTCATCCGTTATTGCTTCGACCTCGTACAAATTGTTTTTGCGGATTTTGCTGATGAACCCAAGCGCTTCATCCTCACTTAGGTGTAATTTTTCCATAAAAAAGAGATTTCTTTTTATATTGACCTCGTCTTCAACCTTGTCTCCTGCATAGTACAGGGTATTATCCACATCAAATACCAGTATTTTATTTTGCATTACCGCTCCTTACAAATTGCATCAATGCAGCGGATGAAGGCAGGATCTTCCGGCAAATCTTCAAGATTTACCGGAAGTTTGTGACGCCAGTTGGGATATTTGTCACGGTCGGTTCCCGGAACATTTTGCATTTTTTCAACGTGCAAAATATCCTCAAGCTGTGCCAAAAATACCGGCGCCGCCGATTTGGCCATAAACCGCATTACGGCTTCCTCAATCCCTTCGGGATATTTTTCGCCAAACAGATAATCGCCGCAACGCGGTTTGTCCGTCGGCCAAACTCCGGCTTCATCTAAAGCCGTCAAAAGTTTTTTTCGATCTGCTTCTCTTTGATGATAAGCGCCTTCGCGTTCTGCAGGCGTTTTGATAATACCCAGCGAAAAGTTCAGTTCAATATCATAGCCAAACCACCACATCCGCAATGGCGCCATATCATGTGTCCCGACAGAAGCAAAAGCCGCTGGCGGGTACTGCGCTGGCGCTTTAAAGTCTCCCCGACCATCATTCCAGCGCTCAGCCCATAAAACACTCAGCGAATAAATACCCCGCGAACGAATAGCCTCCATAAACCCCTGTGGTACATTACCGATGCTCTCACCGACAACCATACATTTGTTCAGACAACTTTCCAAGGCCACAATATTTAACATATCCTCAAAGTTGTAATACAGATAAGTTCCCAAATTGCCGGCATCAGGAATAATGTACAGCCGCATCAAGCTCATCACATGATCTATACGCAAAGCGCCGGCATTTTGCATATTGGCGCGCAAGATTCTGATAAAAGGCTGGTATTTTTGCTCTTTAAGTTCTCGCGGCAAAAAAGCACCCAATCCCCATTTTTGCCCGCTGGAAAAAAAAGCATCCGGCGGCGCACCGGCTCCTGCGTCTTTAATAAAAAGCCCCGTATTGCTCCAATTTTCGGCGCTGTCGCGGCCAACACCGACCGCCAGATCACAATAAAGTCCTATTCGCAACCCGCAAGCTTTGCTTTCGGTGCCTACCTCATTCAACTGACGAGCCGCCTCAAATTGCATGAATTTGAAAAATTCAATTCTTGTTTTGTTTTCTGCTGCGAATTTTCTGGTTCCGAGGGTTGTTGGCGAACGGTATTCTTTCGGCCATGCCCGCCATCCACCCCAAACGGTTTTGGTTTGCTGCTCATACAATGCTTGAAAAACAGCCAAACGCTGCAAACTTTCGCCTTGACTGAGGCAGAACTCATCATAAGCGTGCTGCCGCTCAGAATCCTTATTCTTGCTAAAACGAGCAAAACATTTTTCCAGCATTTTGATCTTTAATTCATAGATGTCCGTATAGTTAATCAGCGGAGAGGCGCGTAATTCATCAAGACGATCTTTAAATTGTGCCGCATCTGCCGGATTGAATTCCGGAACTGCCTCGATATCTATATAAATCGGATTAAGATACTGCCGTGAGGTAGAAGCGTATGGACTGGCTTCTTCCGGATAGTCATGACTCAAGACATTCAGGGGGTTTACACCTATGACATCGGCACCGGATTTTTGACAGAGTCTGATAAAATTTTTTAAATCGGTAAAATCGCCAATGCCCCAGTTGCGTTTGCTCTTGACGGAATAAAGCTGAAGCGCAAAACCCCACAATTTTTTTTCCGGCGGCAGTGCATTATAGCATTTGTCCGGTGCAACAGCCAAAAGCGTCTTAAAATCTTTGCCGCCGACGGTTGCCGTTAAATCATAATAACCGATATCCAACGACGTGGTGATTTTCAAATCTTCTTTGTAAAGACGTCCAAAGTTCACTGCGTTGCGCTGATACTCATAGCCTAATTCGTAATCGCATCCCGAAGCATTCCGTACTCTTAAATTAATGTTTGATAAATCTTCTGCGACTATATCGATTATCACATTGTTTTGCCGGCAAGTGTATATCGGCTGCAATACCGTTTGCCAACGGCGTTTTTCCAAACGCTCCGACGACGTTTTAATCTGACTATCCGTATCGGCCGGATATCCGAGTGCTTTAAGAAAAAATCTGATGGTCTTTTCATCAACTTCGTAATTTCGATGCTGTAGTCCCGCATCTGAAAAAGAAACAGCGATGCCTGCTTTTTCAGCCAGTTTTTGCAGATTTTCGTCCATCTGTTTCTCCTATTTGATCTCAATTAATAAAACACTCCAAGCCGGAACTAAAACAGTTTTTCCCGCACAGAGTTTATCTTTATCGGCAAATGTTTCTGAAGTATCCAAAAGCAACGACCATGATTTTTTTTCTCCGACAGTCGGCAATTTCCATTCTTTTTTTTGATAATCAGCATTAAAAATTGCCAGCACAAATTCTTTACCGTTTTTAACCAAATAGGACAACGTCCGCCGATTGGCATCGTGCCAATCGCTTTCTGAAAACTCTTTGCCCGTTTCGGTATACCATGCTAAATCTTTGTTCCCGCAGGTATCAACAACCTTTCCAGTAAAGAAACGGCTACGGTCAAAAATTTTGAGCTTATGCCGCAGACGGATTAATCGGCGAACAAAGCCGATCATCTGCTTTTGCGCTGCCGAAATTCCTTCCCATGTTACCCAAGTAATAGCGTTGTCTTGGCAATAAGGATTGTTGTTGCCCAGCTGACTACGCATAAATTCATCACCAAAAACCAGCATCGGCGTGCCAAAAGACAGCATTAGGGTTGCCAGCATGGCGCGTGAGCGATCGCGGCGGTTTTTGATGATTACGGCATTGTTGCTTTCTCCTTCGACACCGGAGTTCCAGCTCCAGTTTGAATCCGTTCCGTCGCGGTTATTTTCACCGTTGGCCATATTATGTTTTATGTTGTAGCTGACGAGATCATTCAGTGTGAAACCGTCATGCGCGGTAATAAAATTGATGCTTGAGGAAATTGAGCGATTGTTATGATTAAAGATCTCGCTGGAGCCGGTCAGACGCGATGCCAGTTCGGCAACCTGCCCCGGATCTCCTTTCCAAAAGCGGCGGATGTTATCGCGGTATTTATCGTTCCATTCAGCCCAACCGGGTAAAAACGCCCCCAGCCGGTAGCCACCTACTCCGACATCCCATGGTTCAGCAATCAGTTTAACTCTCCGCAAGACCTCATCCTGCGCCACAGCATATAAAAAGCCACTTGTTTGTTTAAACTCCCCATCACGGCGGCAGAGCGTCGTTGCCAGATCAAAACGAAAACCGTCAATGTGTATTTTTTCAACCCAATAGCGCAGAGAATCCATTACCAGACGAATAACGTTCGGGTTTTGCAAATTTAAAGAGGCGCCGCAACCGGTCGTGTCCATGTATAAACGGCGGTTATCCGGATTAAGCACGTAGTAAGAGGCATTATCAATGCCGCGATAGCACAAAGTCGGTCCCAAATGGTTGCCTTCGCCGGTGTGATTGTAAACGACATCCAAGATTACTTCGATGCCGTGAGCGTGAAGCTTTTTGACCATGTCGCGGATTTCGTCAAAATCCCCTGTTGCAAGGTATGATTGTTCCGGTGCGAAAAAACTAAAACTTTCATAGCCCCAATAATTATCAATAATATATCCACGCTTGTGCCGGTTGCCAAAAAAAGCATGAACAGGAAGAAATTCTACCGCCGTAATTCCTAAATGTTTCAGATAATTGATCGTCGAATCTTCCGCAAAACCGGCAAAGGTTCCCCGTTTGGAATCCGGCAAAAAGGGGCTGAGTCTGGTCGAACCGCGCAGATGCGCTTCGTAAATAACGCTCTTGCTTAACGGATATAGCAACGTTTTGTCGCCTTCCCAATTATAGGCATTGTCATCAACCACAACCGATTTGGGAACATACGGTGCTGAATCCAACGGCGAAAAAGACAAATCTTTTTCGGGACTGTCGATATCGTAGCCGAAGATGGCTTTATTCCAGATCAATGTGCCGACGAGCTTTTTGCCGTAGGGATCTATCAGCAGCTTGTTTGGATTAAAGCGCATACCTTCCGACGGTTTGTACGGACCATAGACTCTGTAGCCATAGACCAGATCGGGCTTGGCCTGTGATAAATAAATATGCCAGATGCCGTCGGTATTTTCCGTAATTGCGTAACGTTCCAATTCTTCTGATCCGCTGGCATCAAACAAACAGAGTTCTACTTTAGAGGCATGCGCCGAAAATAGGGCAAAATTCACTCCTTGACCATCATAAGATGATCCGAGCGGAACCGGCGAACCGGAAAATGACCTAAATCTCGCCATACGGCCTCCTTATTTTTCAGCGGACAGGCTTAAGAACAATCGTTGACAACGGCGGAAGCGTCAGATTGATTGAATACGGTTTATAGTTGCATTCTTTGGCCTCTGCCTGCATAAAACCTTCATTCTTAACGCCACTTCCCCAGTAGTTTACGTCATCACTATTAAAAATTTCTTGATATTGGATTTCTTCCGGAACACCAATGCGGTAATTGTTGCGTACGACCGGCGTAAAATTGCACACGGCGATCAGATAATCTCCAGGGTTGTAACCTTTGCGCATGTAGGAAACAACACTGTCATCGGCATTGGAATGATCAATCCATTCAAAACCGCGGTAATCAAAATCCTGCTGATAGAGCGGCGCATTTCCCTTGTACATCAAGTTTAGATCCCGAACGCAGTTTTGCAGCCCCTTATACATAGGATAGTCCAGCAAAAACCAACGCAGTCCCTCTTCCGAATTCCACTCATAATCCTGCCCAAAATCGCACCCCATAAACAGCAATTTTTTCCCCGGATGGGTGTACATAAAACCGTAATAAGCACGCAGATTGGCAAATTTCTGCCACTCATCGCCGGGCATTTTGGACAACATTGATCCCTTGCCGTGGACAACTTCGTCATGCGAGATCGGCAAAATAAAATTTTCATTAAAGGCATATAGCAACCCAAAAGTGAGCATACCGTGATGATATTTGCGATGCACCGGCTCATGCGAAATATAGCGCAGCGTGTCGTTCATCCACCCCATGTTCCATTTATAGCCAAAGCCCAAACCGCCCATTGACGTCGGTCTGGAAACCATCGGCCATGCGGTTGATTCTTCGGCAATGGTTATGGCACCATCGACCTGAGAATAGGCCAATTCATTCATGCGACGCAGAAAAGCAATGGCCTCAATATTTTCGTTGCCGCCGTATTGGTTGGGAATCCATTCACCGTTTTTGCGCGAATAGTCTAAGTATAGCATTGAAGCAACTGCATCAACCCGCAAGCCGTCCACGTGGTATTCCTTTAGCCAATAAAGCGCGCTGGCACAAAGGAAATTCGAGACCTCGGCGCGGCCGTAATTATAGATCTTGGTTCCCCAATCAGCATGCTCGCCCTTGCGCGGATCGGCATGTTCATAAAGATGGGTGCCGTCAAATTCATTCAGCCCGTGGGCGTCTTTCGGAAAATGCGCCGGAACCCAGTCCATGATGACGCTGATGCCGGCTTGATGAAATTTGTCAATCAAATAGCGAAAATCATCCGGCGTCCCGAAACGCGATGTCGGTGCAAACATACCGATAACCTGGTAACCCCAAGATGCATCCAGCGGATGTTCGGCTACCGGTAAAAATTCAACATGGGTAAAGCCCATATTGGAAACATAAGGAATTAAACTGTCTGCCAGTTCTCGATAAGTCAGGTATTCGTTTCCTTCTTTGCGACGCCATGAACCAAGATGAACCTCATAAACAGACATCGGACGATCAAAAGAGTTGTGGTCGCGGCGATAATTCATCCACTCGGCATCGTTCCAAAGATAATGATTCAGATCATAAACAACAGAGGCCGTGTTGGGGCGCTTTTCGGCATAAAAGGCGACCGGATCGGCTTTTAGAAAAATGTTGTCGTTTTGTGTCTTTATCTCGAACTTATAAAGTTCGCCCTCGCCGATGCCGGGGATAAAAATATCCCATACGCCGCAGGAAGGATGCTTGCGCATAACATTGACACGACCATCCCAGTTGTTGAAAGCGCCGACGACGCTGACGCGTTTGGCATTAGGTGCCCAAACGGCAAAGCTGACGCCTTTGACTCCTTCCATCTCGCGGATATGCGCACCGAGTTTTTTGTACATCTCAAGATGGCTGCCCTCGGCCAAAAGATAAATATCCATATCACCCAATGTTGGCCCAAAGCGATAAACATCCTCGGCGATATATGTATAGTTTTGATCATTTGTGATGCGGAATTTATAATCAAAATCATCCGTGCGACCGAGCTCAATTTGGTAAAATCCGCGTTCGTCAAGTTTGGTCATCATTCCCAATGAATTTCCGCTGCCGTCCAGCACTTCAACCGATGTTGAATGCGGTTGGTAAGCACGGACAAAGACCTCTTTAGAGCCTTTGTTTTTATGTATGCCTAAAACGGCAAAAATATTGCTGTAATCGCCATTGATAACGGCTTCCATTTCCTCTTTTGATAATAAATTCTGCATGAATTTTTCCTTAAATTTAACAACATAATTAGCAGCGTTTTCCTGATCGGTTTGCGCTTCTTAAAATATCTATAATTTCTAATCAATTTAAATGCAAGCTTTAATTAAAAAACAATCCGAAAATTCGTTACCAAAAAAATTTTTTTTGACTTTTTTTGGCATTATTTTTGATTAAGTATTGACGGATAAAATTTTGTATGTATATTGAATAGTGTTTATTGAATTTTATTTGGAGTTAGTGATTATGGTAAACAATGAACAAGCTATCAGAGAAGCTGCTTATTATATCTGGCAAAATGCCGGCTGCCCATCTGGTCAGGATGAATATTTCTGGTCGATGGCTGTTGAGCAGCTTTCAAAATGCGGTAAGTCTTCCTGCGCTAAAAAATCGTCTTCTTCCAAGACATCTTCTTGCGCAAAAAAATCTTCCGCAAAGAAATCTTCCGCGAAAAAATCAAAGTAATTTTTGCTTTTTTCTGAAGTGAAATCTCCGTCGTGAGGCGGAGATTTTTTTTATTTTACGACAGCCAAAAATATCCTGCCGAAAACTTTTTTTCCACCCTCCTCCCGCAAGACTTCATGTTTGTTTTCAAGGATTGAAAAACCAAGCTCCAGCAAGGATTTTTCAACGTATTCCGCTCTATGGACAAAACGTGATGAAGGCATTAAAAAAAAGTCTTTTTGATTAACCATGTTTTCTGAAACGGTAAAGGCAAAAACTCCGCCTTGCGGCAGCATTTTTCGAACAACGGCAAAAAACTTCTTTAATTCGCCGAAATATGTCAAGACATCTGCTGCAACCACAATATCAAACCGTTGTTTTAAAATTTTATCACAGTCAAAAATATTGCATTTAATCAATCTGTTATAAATATTTTTCTTTTGAGCTTCCCGCAACATGCCACCGGAAATATCTATTCCGGTAAAACAACCGTTCGGCAGTTTGGCGGCAATTTCCTGTGCACATAAACCGCTGCCGCAACCAAGGTCGAGAATCTGTTTTTTTTGCAAAATATTTTTAGAAAAAAATGCTGCCAACAGCGACGCTATATCTTGCGGCGAGCGATAATGCAAATCGGCCAAAACGGCATCAAAATCAGGCGCAAAAACATCAAACAACTCTTCGACATATTCCGCCTCAGAACAGGTAAATTCGGCATCGGGATAAAAAGATTTGTAACTCTGCCGAACTATGGCATTGCGTGGATATTTGCGGCGCCATTGCCGAAGGACGGAATCTACGGCAGAACGACCGCCCATATCCGCCGTTTCGTAAATGGTATAAGCCAAATTTAACTGATGCTCTTTTTGACCGTCGCTTAAAACAACCGCCTGCCATGCTTCCTCAAGGGCTTCAGGTAAATGACCGGTTTGCTGACAAACCTGAGACAGATAATTATGCCACCACGGATTATTCGCATCTTCGCGGCATAATTTTTCAAACAAAGGCCGCGCAGCTTTATAATCTTTCAACTCAAAATATGATACGGCAAGATTAGCTAAAGCTGCGAAATACAAAGGATCCGCTTTAAGTATTTTCCGATATATTCCGGCGGCGCGGGCAAAATCTTTTTGATTATAAAAATCATTGGCCTTTTTCAATAACTCTTTGATTTTTTGATTTGATATTTTGAATAGAAAATCAAGCATCTTTCCGCCGTGATATTTTTAATTTTAATTATTTTCCGCATGATATATTCGGAACAATTTGTTTTCGTAAACCGGATTTTTGGGCAAAGAACGAATAATGTCCATGGTTTTAGGCTCTTTATTTTGCTTGTGAATGATAACCCAATCACCGCTGGAAGGCTTGTCTTGCGTTACTATGGGAAAAAACAAACTTTTAAGTTGCTTCAACTTAACCTCTCGCAAAATTATTGATGGTAAATCTTTTTTGCCGTAGATATTTGATTTGAAAACAACCTGATACGGATAAAAATAATAATGATAAACAGAGCTCCAGCATTCCTCGCCCCACAAAGCTCTTCCTAATTCCGACGGCCTTTCAATTAAAAATATACTGGTTGTTTTTCTCTTATTTTCTTTTATCTTTTTGGCCATAAAGTCGGCAACCTGACGGTAATATAGCCCTTCTTCTCTTTCATAACACGCCATATTTGTTTTCAGAGAATAGGCCAAAACAGCCGCGACAATAAGTACTAATACGATTGGCCGATGAATATTTTTGAATATCCATGCCAACGCAAAAAGCACCGGCAACAAAAGATAGTATGTTCGTCCGATAAGATGCCAGCTTGTCGGAATCAGGTGCAGCATCAAAATACCCGCCGCGACAGTTATTCCGCCCAATAAGAATCCGCCGTCACGAAACATCGGATTGACCGAAGAAGCTAAGTTCCGAAACATTGATCTCAATAACATCACAAAAGTAGCTGCAAGCAAAACCAGCTCAAACCAGTAATAACGCAGGATTTCTTGAAAACCATAATTGCTGTTATCCATTATATAGATGTTTTTTGATGTCGGCGGCGTTAAAAGGGAATAAATAATAAGATACGACAGTAACCCGATGAATATTAAAAATTCCAGCGGCATTTTTTTTATGGTTTGTAAAGGATGTATAAAACTCTTCAAAACAATATCTTCATTCCATATACGCCACAACAGTGCCGCAATCAGAATTCCGCTATAAAACAAGACGCAGGTTTCTTTGGTGTATATGGCGGCTATCATAAAAAACAAAAAACCGGCCAGCCAACGGAATCTTTTATTTTGGCAAAAATAACGCAGACAAATAAAGCTCAGCATCAGAGTAATGATAATGTCTCGATCCGGATAAATAATCTGTGCTGTTTGCAACATAGCCGGCGTTAATAACAGCACGGCCAGAAAGACAAGCCGTCTACACGTTGGAATATAGCTAAAAAAGAAATACATGCAGGCGACCGCCGCTGCCAGTTGAAGTAACAAAAACGATTTGATCACAAACATATTTTGTGTGATGGCATACAGGGTGCTTAAATTCCAAAAAGCCAGCGGCGCAACGCGAATATAATCAAAATTTGGAACAACACCGTACTTTAGACTGCGCATGGTGCCAAAGCCCATCGTATCAAAACTTTCAAAAAAAGAATTTTCGGTTGAAAAAACGTATATGCCGGTCAGGATGAATGCAACCGCCAGAAATGCCGCTCCCAACCAATCTTTGATTGAACGGCGGTTGAAAAGCCAATTTTTCTGATAAAACACATCGGCACAAGAAATGTCTTTCAGCTGACGACGCAAAAGCCAGACCGACAACGCCAACACTGCACCGACAATAAGCAACCAAGGCAACCACAGGCGGCTGCTTAGAGTCATCCAATTAAATCTTAAAATGTTTTCAAAAATATGTTCCTGAAACAGCGGTGTATCAAACATCTTATTTTCCTATCATAAATTTAAGGCGAAGTTTCTGCAATATCGTTAAAATTCGCGGATAATGCAGCACCGGACACGACAAAATACCGGTGATTTTTTGTTTGACCATGGCATCGGCTTGTTTCATCTGTTTTTTACGGATGAAGGAACAGTTGGCTCCATGCAAATTATATTTGAGTAAAACTTGCGGAATATTGGCCAGTTTAAGTCCCGCAGCCAAGGCCTGCACTACCCAGTCGTAGTCCTCCGCCGGTGTATAACGGGAATCATAGTTGATACCGCAATCGACAAAAATCTGTCGACGGTACATAATCGTCGGATGCATAACCACATTGCCTTTTCGGGTATCTTGCCATGTCGGAAACAGCGGATGACACCAAACCCAGCCTAAGTTGATCAGCAGGCGCCGCCACAGTGCCGCAGACGGCGGCGCAAAAAGTTCAAATCTTGAGCCTACCAAAGCAATATCCGGATGAGAATCCAAAAAAGCTGCCTGAACCCGCAAACGTTCCGGTAAGCAAATGTCATCATGATCCAAAACGGCTATATACTCTCCACGCGCCTGTTTAATCAAAAAATTGCGCGAAGCAGCAATGCCCTGGTTATGTTTATGCCGAAACAGGCGAATGCGTTTATCGTTAAATCGTTTTATGACGGCGACAGAATCGTCCGTCGATGCATCATCAAGCAACAGTAATTCAAAATCGGTCATATCCTGCCGCAATACCGCGGAAACAGTCTCGGCAATAAACGGCGCAGCATTATATACCGGAACACAGACGGAAATTTTAGGATTGGCGGTTGTGAACATTTTTATAAAAACTTTTTACATTTCTGCAACAAGTCATAATATATTTAAAAGTGGGCGGTATGTCAATTATAAAGCCCTGATATCGAAAGGATATTTATGCTTTATTACAAGCTCTTTAATTCGGAAAACAAAAATGACAGTCTGACGCGGATTTATGACTTTATCCGCGCTGACAGCACGGTTTTGGATATTGGTTGTGCCAGCGGAGCTCTGGCAATAGCATTGAAACGAGATAAGAGGTGTTCGATCTTCGGGTTGGAAGGGAATCCGCAAAATGTACACTTATGCATAAAATCCGGTGCCTTTGTTGAGGTGCTGCTTCAGGATCTTAATTTATTTAAGGCAACGGATTATCCTGATTATAAGGGAAAATTTGACTACATTGTCTGCGGCGATGTGTTGGAACATCTGCTTAACCCAGAAACCGTGCTTACCGAACTGAAAACTTATCTCAAACCGACCGGCAGAAGAAAGATGATTATTTCGCTGCCTAATGTCGCGCATGCCAGCATTAAGGCCAATCTGCTGCTGGATGATTTTTCATATACGCCTCTGGGCATCTTGGACAAAACGCATTTGCATTTTTATACCTATCGCAGCATCGCCCGTTTGCTGGCCGATGTTGGGCTGGAGATTATCGGGGTGTCGACGGTAACCATGCCGGCAGACGGCTACCAGCCCTATCCGTTTGCCAAATTGCCACCGGTTGTGCAGCGGTTTATTACGGATGACGTCCACTCGCATATTATGCAGTATGTTATGTGCTGCCGACCGGTATACCGACGCCGTAACATCTATTCGGCTAATCTGCATACGCTGCAACATATTGTTACCGCTGTTGATTACAAAAAGAAATTTACGTTTGTTCTGAAGCGGTTTATTGTTACCAAATTGGCTGGATTGTGCCCGATTTTGGAAAAACTGCGAATCCGCCGTTAGGAGAAATATTGTGAAAAAGCTTATCATCATTCTGCCCTGCTACAATGAAGAAGAAATCCTTCCTCGAACAATAAAAAAAATGGAATCGCTTTTAAGGGGATTGATAAAGAACAAAAAAATATCACCGGCCAGCCGGATTTGCTTTGTTGATGACGGCAGTGAGGACAAAACATGGAAAATTATTGCCGATACCTGTGCCGACAATAAGCTTTTTTGTGCGCTGAAACTTTCTCGCAATTTTGGACACCAAAGCGCCATTTTGGCCGGAATGTATGATACGGCTGCCGATATCTATGTTACCATTGACGCCGATCTGCAGGATAATCCGGATTGTATTCCACAAATGCTTGATGAAGTGGTTAAAAACGGTTGCGATATTGTTTACGGCGTGCGTAATTCTCGAAAAAGCGACAGCTTTTTTAAACGGGCGACGGCTTTGCTCTACTATCGTCTGTTGAAAGTTTTGGGATTGAATATCGTCTATAACCATGCAGACTTTCGGATGATGACCAAACGCGCCGTCGAAACGCTGAAACGTTTTCCCGAACGCAATTTGTTTTTGCGCGCCATTGTGCCGCTAATCGGATTTAAATCAGCCAATGTATTTTATGACCGAACGCCGCGAACAGCCGGCGAGACGAAATATCCGCTCAAGAGCATGATTGCTTTGGCATGGAACGGTATTTCTAATTTTTCGATCGTTCCTCTGCGGCTGGTTACTTTTACCGGATTTTTTGTTTGTTTTATCAGTTTGTGTTTTATTGCCTATGTCATCTATCGCTGGTCGTTGCAAGGCACTATCGTCGGCTGGGCTTCCACTGTAACCATCATCACAATGTTTAGCGGTCTGCAACTTTTGTCGCTCGGCATTATCGGCGAATATATGGCTAAAATATTTATGGAAGTCAAGCAACGGCCTTCTTTTATTATTGATGATAAAATCGGCTTGGAGGATACGAAATAATGTCTATTGAAAAAGTCCGGCAATATTTTAGGACTTTCGGGATTGAAGATAAAATCATGGAATTTGATGCATCCAGTGCAACTGTTGATCTGGCTGCCGCGGCGCTTGGTTGTGAGCCAGCACGAATCGCCAAAACATTGGCTTTTTTGCTGGACAATGAGACAATCTTGATTGTAACTGCCGGTGACGTAAAGATCGACAATGCCAAATATAAGGCCGCTTTCGGTACAAAAGCCCGTATGTTGCCGGCACCGGAGGTTGAAGCAAAGATAGGACACGGCGTCGGCGGCGTTTGTCCTTTCGGAATTCCTTGCGGAATAAAAGTTTATCTGGACATATCGTTGAGGCGCTTCACGACGGTTTTTCCGGCCTGCGGCAGCAGCAACAGCGCCATTGAGCTGTCGCTTGCAGAGCTTGAAAAATATGCCCGCCCCGTCAAGTGGGTTGATGTTTGCAAAGGTTGCTGAATTAGTTGTCCATCAAGCGGACGACTGCTTCTTCTATGCGTCGAGATTTGATCTGCGGTATTTTTATTTTCAGCCGGCCATATTGTAGTTTGACATTTTTTTTGTTTTGCGGAATGTTGTCCATCAGTGCAAACAGCCATCCGGCAAAAGTCGTGCAATCGTTTGGCGGAAATTTTATTTTTAATGCCTCAGAGACCTCTTTGAGCGAGGCCGCCCCTTTAATCAGCCATGTATGGTCATCTATTTTTTCGACCATCGGCCCTTCCGGCGGAATAACCGTGTCATTACTGAGTTCGCCAACCAGTTCTTCCAAAAGATCTTTCATGGTAACAATTCCGGTGATGCTGCCGTATTCATCCACCACAACGGCAAAGTGATTACGGCTTTTTTGCATATTAACAAACAGTTCGTCAATATGCAGCGTATCAAGCGTTATCTGCGCCGGTTTAACTGCCTTTTTGATAATTTCATTTTCTGAAAATTGCTTGTACTTGAAATAATCTTTAATTGTGATAACGCCGATAACATTATCTCTGGTACTGCGATAAAATGGATAGACGGAATAGCGGGATTTGACCATTATTTTTTCCCACTTTTGCTTCGAATCATCAGCGTTCAAAAAGGCAACATCCAAACGGTATGTCATGACATCACGCACCCGTTTGTCATCAAACTCAAACACATTGTTGAGCATCTTTTTTTCAATATCATCAATACCACCGCCCTCACTGCAGGCGTCAATCATTATGCGGACTTCCTCTTCCGTAACTTTACGATTTTCGGCATTGGGATTGATACCGATAAGCCGCAACACTGCATTGGTTGAAACGGTTAAAAACCATATCAACGGGGTTGAAATTGCGGCTATTGCATAAAGAAACCATGATACGGCCAAAGATATTTTCTCGGGATTTTTCATGGCAACGCGTTTGGGGACAATCTCACCGAGAATCAGCGTAATATAGGATAATATGAGCGTGATGCCGATAACTGCCAGCACATCAAGCTTGGCAGGAGCCAGAGGGATACCGCAAGAGATGAGCCAGTCCGTAACTTTATCGGAAAAATTGTCGGCAGCAAAAGCACTGCCTAAAAAACCGGCCAGCGTAACACCAACCTGAATGGTTGCCAAAAATTTGGCCGGTTGCACTGTCAGCGACAATAACCGCTTGGCACGGCGGTCTCCTTGATCGGCCAACCTTTTGAGCTTGCTGTTATTGACTGAGATGACAGCAATTTCCGCTCCGGCAAAAACGGCATTTAAAAAGATCAAAAAAAGTTGAAACAATAAAAGTTCAACGGTTGAATATTCTGACATACTTCCTCAAAAAAAGTTTATTCCTGATTTTTTAATTTAACGAAAAAAAGTTAGAACATTATTAATAAAAAAATATTTTTTCTTTTATTGCTCTGGTTATTTTTAAGAGTGAACAAGTTTTTATTATTTTTTTTAAATTTTTGCTTGAGTTCTCAAAAAAATATGTTATTACTAACAGGCGTTGTAAAATAGCGGATTGTAGTTCAGCCTGGTAGAACGCTTCGTTCGGGACGAAGAGGTCGCTGGTTCAAGTCCAGTCAATCCGACCATTTATTCAAAAAAAGCTGCCGATAGGCGGCTTTTTTTTCGTGGTTGATGTTAGATTTATTCACTTTATGTGCGTTTTTTAATAATTGGCATAATCCGGTAATTTGAAAAAAATTTGTTGCCAAAAAAACTTGACGGCTTTATGCTGGAAAAGATTCAAAAAAAGGATTCTGAAATGGATGAACAAAGACTGATTGAGATTGAAACAGCCTTGGCTAATCATGAACGTGCATTGGATGAGCTGAGTAAAATTGTTTATGAACAAGGCAAAGAAATTGGCCGGCTGATTGAAATAAATAAATATTTGACGGATATGCTGGACAAAGATGTTGTTAAGCCTCTGTCCGAAGAAACACCGCCGCCCCATTATTAAAAACACAATGCTAAAGAAGGCTGCTTTATGAAGATTTTTATACCACAAGCGTTGATATTAGCCGGTTTTTATTTTGTTATTTACTTTTTATTCTCGCATTTGAGGAAATTTTATTTGTTGCGGCTTGATGATGTGCTCTTTATCTGTTTCATGATTTTACTGATTCTTTTGTATTTTAGAGGGAAATTCGGCTGGTTAACACGTTTTCAATGCAAGCATTCGGTAATTTCCGATTATCTGCAGGCTCTCGGAACTGCCAAATATTTTGGGCTTATTGTCTTTGGTTTTTGCGGAATTGCTCACGAGTACGAAGTTCTGACCGGTCAATATATAGGAAAAGGGCATCCGACTCCAAGCATGCGTTTTGCTTATTATATGAGCTATGTATATGTTGTTATTTTAGCGGTCGGACTTTTATGGGCAACACACAAAAATTTTATTGCTAAGCGCTTTTCAACAACATCCAAAGATGCAAAAACGCCATCACACAATTAAGCTTGCATCGGTCATTTATGATGCTATATTAATGGAAGGGGAGAAATAAAATATGATTGACTGGAATGCTCTTTATAAAATACCGCTTGGACTTTATGTCTTGGGCGCTAAGGATGGTAACCGTCCCGTAGGCAGTATTGTCGACGCCGTAATGATTGCCGCGAATAAGCCTTGTGCGCTGGTTCTCTCCTGCAACAATGCCAGCTACACAAAGGCCTGTGTTGAAAAGAGGCGTGAATTCTCATTGTCGGTTCTGCCGAAAGATATTGACCCGTTTGTGGTGGCAAACTTTGGTTTCCAGTCGAGTAAAAATATCAATAAATGGGACTGTGTCAACTTTTCTGAGTTAAACAATCTGCCGGTTTTGCCACAGGCTTTGGCGCATATTACTGCCAAGGTGGTATCACAATACGCCTTTGAGAGCAACACTGTTTTTATTGCCGAAATTACGGCGGCGGAAAACGTCCGTGATGCTGCCGGTCTGCTGTATGAGGATTACCGCAACAGTTTTAAGGACGATGTTATCAAAAGTTTTCAACAACATATAAAGGAGAGAACCAATGGCTAAACAATGGGTATGCACTGTTTGTAATTATGTCTATGACGGAGAAACGCCGTTTGAAGAACTGCCGGATGATTGGACCTGTCCGGTTTGCGGTGTTGATAAGTCATTTTTTGAACAACGCGACGCTTAAATTTTGTTGTTACGGCCGGAATCATATCCGGTCTTTTTTATGTCATTTTTTTAAGTTCGTACAATTTTTCAAGCGCTTCTCTGGGACTCAGGTCGTCCGGATTCAGTTGTTCTAATGCTTTGGCAACGGGGGATTTTTCTTCCGGTTTTGTTTTTTCTAGAACAGAGGCAAATAGCGGCAGCTCCTCGGTAATGTCTTTAACCGACAGGCCTTTTCCCTGATGCTCCAGATTGTGCAAAACCTGATCTGCCCGCCGAATAACCGATTTTGGCATTCCGGCCAGCTTGGCAACATGAATCCCATAGCTGCGGTCTGCCGCTCCGTCCGTTACTTCGTGCAAAAAGGCAACTTCATCGTTAAACTCTTTGGTTTTCATGCAATGAAGGCTGAGGCGAGACAACCTACCTTTCAACGAAGCAAGCTCGTGATAATGTGTGGCGAACAGCGTGCGGCAACGGTTGATTTCGTGCAAATATTCTATTACGGCCCACGCAATTGACAAGCCGTCGAAGGTTGCCGTGCCGCGACCGATTTCGTCCAGAATAACAAAAGAACGCTCGCCGGCCTGATTCAAAATACCGGCGGTTTCAACCATCTCAACCATAAAAGTTGAACGACCACGCGCCAAATCGTCAGAAGCGCCAACGCGGGAAAATATCTTGTCTATTACTCCTATTCGGGCGCTGCTACAAGGCACAAAAGACCCCATTTGCGCCATGATGGCAATAATGGCGTTTTGGCGCAGATAGGTCGACTTACCGGCCATGTTTGGTCCGGTCAACAGCCACAGATTACTTTGCGCTTCTTCCATGCAACAATCGTTGCTGACAAAAGGACCGGCATTTTCACGATGCAAAAACTGTTCGACAACCGGATGTCTCCCTTCTTTGATTTCAAAAGCGTAAGAATCGTCGACAATTGGCCGGCAATAATCATATTCAACCGCCAGATCCGCCAGACCGGCTGCAACATCTATCTCGGCAAAAGCATTGGCCGTTTTGATGATGTCTTCCGATGATGCCTTAACAGAATTAACTAGCTCATCGTAAAGCTGCAGCTCCAACGCCAGCGCTTTTTCGGCGGCGCCGCGAATTTTATCTTCAAGTTCGGTCAGTTCAACCGTGGTAAACCGCGAGGCGTTCAGAACTGACTGGCGGAAAATAAAATTTTTGTCCTCTATGATCTGTGCGGCATGTTTGGCCGGAATTTCAATAAAATAGCCGATAACATTGTTATATTTTATTTTGAGATGCGAAATACCGGTTTGCTGCGTATATTTATCCTGCAATTCGACTATCAACTTATGGCTGTCATCTTTCAATACTTTTAGCTCATCCAACGCCGGAGAATAACCAGAGCGGATAAAACCGCCGTCTCTGCTTAAAAGGGGCAAATCTTTCTCCGAAAGTGCGTCTGAAAGCTTGGCAACCAGAGCAGAATGCTCTCCCAATTCGGTAACGGTTTTGTTTAATGCATCGGATTTTTCGGTTAATATGCTTTCCTGATTTTTGGTGTTGAAATGCAACAAATTGCGTAATTTCGGAATAATACCCAACGTATTTTTAATATTGAGCAGATCTCGCGGTCCGCCGCGACCGGCACACAACCGTGACACGGCTCGGCCAATATCGGCTGTATCTTTTAAGAGCCCTCGGACATCATTGCAAAGCTCTCGGCGTCCGACAAAAAATTCAACCATATCCAACCGACGGTTAATTTCGGCAATGTCTTTCAGCGGATTGGCTACACGAGATGCTAACAACCTGCCACCGGAACCGGTTACCGTGCGATCTAAAGATTTTAATAATGTTCCCGCCTTATCACCAGATAACGAATCTGTCAATTCAAGCGACCTTCTGGTAGCGGCATCAATCTCAACAATGCGGCCTTCATCAATCTTCTGCGGCGGCAACAACAACGGCATACCGATTTTTTGTGATGTCTTAACATAGTCGACTAAAACACCAGCGGCGCTGATTTCTGCACGCGAGAAATTACCGAAAGAGGCTAACGTATTGACCTTAAAGAATTTTTGCAGACGCTCTTTGGCCGCGGCGCTGTCAAAACGTGCATCAGGCCAGACGCTCAGTTGCTCTTTATAATTTTTCAGTACGGAAAAAAGATCCGGCCGCCGCACATGAGAATCGGCAATAACCAATTCAACCGGTTGAAGTCTTGATAAAACGGCCGAAAAGACGCTTTCTTCGCTGCCGCTTACAACAAATTTTTGGGTAAAAAATTCGCCTGTCGAGATATCAACCCAAGCCATGCCGAGCTCACCGGAAATTTCGGCTGCGGCTAACAAAAAATTATTGCGTTTGGCATCTAAAAGAGGTTCTTCTGTCAGGGTTCCCGCCGTTACCAATCGGATGACCTCGCGTTTAACCACTGATTTGCCGCCACGCTTCTTGGCCTCTTTAGGATCTTCAGTCTGTTCACAGATGGCTACCTTGTAGCCCAAACGTATCAGCTTTGCTAGATAGCTCTCATATGCGTGAAACGGCACGCCGCACATCGGAATATTTTCACCTTCGACTTTGCCGCGTTTGGTTAGAGCGATATCCAGCGCTTTTGAAGCCTCAACAGCATCATCCAAAAACAACTCATAAAAGTCGCCCATCCGATAAAACAACAAATAATTCTGATATTCGCGCTTAATCTTTATATACTGAGCCATCATTGGCGTTGAGGCAGCCAATTTATCAAAATCAAAATCTTTTTTCATTTCGTTCAAACAAAAATTTAGTATTTTTAAACTTGTTAGCAAGTATATTATATTTGAAAGTTTTGGTCTAGAACATTTTTTAAGATAGTGGAAATCGTCAGATGTTCAAAAAGTCGCGTGAGGCTTTGGGTTTTGAGAAAAACACCCAGTTTGTCGAAAGAGTTTTGTTTTTGAGCTTTCCGACAGCGCTGGTCTTTATTATTCTGGCTGCCTTTAATATGGTTGATCCCATGTTGGCGGTTATTTCTCTGGCGGCGGTTGTACTCTTTAATATTGCGCTGTTGTTTCCGTTAACTTTTGAGCTGCAACAAATAAAAAAATATGTTACCAAGCTGACAAGCGGCAATATTGACGAACAAGATCTGTTGGCTTTGTCCGAAGACGAAACCAAGGAACTTGTTGAAGCCATTAATAACATGCACCATTTTTGGGCACAAAAAGCCGACCTTTTGGAGGCTCAAACGATTTCAGACACTGCCGTTCTTGATAGTTTGCCTGATCCGATCATTATGATTGATCGGGCAGGAAATATCTTGGGCGCTAATCTATCTGCACGCGCTTCTTTCGGTGATAAAATTACCGATAAAAATATTGATCAGATTTTTCATTCCAACAATTTTATTAATGCGGTGTCACGAGTTCTTAATAAGGAAAGTTCTTCTGAGAACCTCATATTTTATGTCGAGAAACCGGTTGACCAAAAATTTTATGCCCACATCAAGCAACTTCCTTGGCTGTCGAAAGGCCGTGCCGTGGCGGTTATTTCTATTTATGACCTGACAAAATCGATGAAAATTGAAAAAATGCAATCAGATTTTGTGGCCAATGCCAGCCATGAATTGCGGACGCCTCTTGCCGTTATTTCAGGTTTTGTAGAAACATTGCAAACATCAGCCAAAGATGATCCGGATGCGCAAAAAAAATTTTTGCAAATTATTGCTGATCAAGCTGAATATATGTCTGATCTGATTGAGAATCTCTTGTCTCTGTCCAAAATTGAGCTAAATCAGGACGAGCATCCGCAAGAAAAAGCTGATGCTGAAGAAATTGTGGATGATGTTGTCAAATCTCTGGAAATAAGAGCTAAAGAACATAACATGCGTTTTCATGTCATTAAAGATGCGACGATACACCCTGTAAAAGCCGATGCGCAACAACTTCGTCAGGTTGTGCAAAATCTGGCCGATAATGCCATTAAGTATGGCATATCGGGAACAGAAATAACCATCCGCATTAATAATGCCGATAAGATTCCTCCGTCAAAAACAATTAAAACAGCAAAGGGAAAAGCGGTGGCTATTTCCGTTAATAACAAAGGGGCAAAAATTTCTGCAGAAAAACTGGCGCGACTGACCGAGCGTTTTTATCGCCTGCAGGAGCATAAAGACCAAAATATTAAGGGAACCGGACTCGGGTTGGCGATTGCCAAACACATTATTATCCGACATCAGGGAAACATTACGGTTAATTCAAACGGCTATAACGGAACAACCTTTACTATTTATCTGCCGGTTTTTGACGGTAAGGATTAGCTTTCGTCGGGCTCTTTATAGAAATGCATAAAGACAACCGGCTTAATATCCGTAGCCTTAAATATTTGACGACGGATGCGGGCTGCCAGATATTCTTTTATTTGGTTTTCGTTATGATTGAGTTTGATAACTTCTTTATCAATATCTTTTGAAACATCCATGATGATTCTATCTCGCAGCTCCGTGAAAGCTTCTTCTTCTAAAATATCGATTGAACTTATTTGCAAATTGACCAAACGCCAGTCTCGAGCAAAAAAAGCACTGATAAAGACTGAGCAATTATAGGCGATGCGGCGGCGACTCCTAATCAGCGGCGAATCAAGCGGCGTCAGCTGGCGGCGGTCAACACCGAGCTTGTGGGTAAAAATTTCGAAAACAATTTCGGCACGGCTGTCTTTTAATAACACGACCTCGCCGTTGCGCACCGTCAAGACATTACCAACGCCGTTCTCCAACGCCAGCTTTTTTTGCCGGCGGATATTGCGTTTGTCTCCGTGAACAGGAATAACGGTTTGCGGTTTAAGTAAGCGGTACATATCTGATATCTGCTCGGGTGTTGCGTGCCCCGAAGCATGAACCAAATAGTCTTCTGCCGAGATGACCGTTACGCCGGCATCCCGTAGTTTCTCCTGCATCCTCTCAATTTTTTCTTCGTTTCCCGGAATGATTTTTGAAGAAAAGATGATATTGTCTCCTTTGCTTAAAACAATATCTTTGCTCTCGCCGTTTGCTATGCGGCTCAATGTCGAACGGTAGTTTCCCTGAGAGCCAGCACAGATATAGACAGCTTTATCCGACGGAATATCTTTGGCTTCTTTGATATCAAAAACCGGTGGACAAGATTGTAGATAGCCACATTCGCGGGCTATTTTAAAATTTTGATTGAGTGAATAACCAACAATAACCGCGGTGCGTGAAGCAGCATCGGCCGCCATGATCAAGCTTTCGAGACGCATGATATTGGACGCAAAGCACGTTGCCACAACCGTATTTGACAGAGACGGAATTAATTTTATCAGACTTTCACGAATTTCATACTCGGTCGGTTCCGGCAATGTTTCGGACATATTTGTTGAATCTCCGACATAAAGAGCCACGCCTTCTGCGGCAATTTTGCGCAATGACGGAAAATCCGTCGGCAACATAGCCGTTTTACCGTCATCAAAACGCCAATCCGTTGCGTGAAGGATATTACCGTAGCGCGTGCGGATAAACAAGCCTGAGCTTTGCGGCACCGAATGCACCAACGAAACAAATTCAATCTCAAAATTATTTAATTTAACGATGGGTTCGGCCGTTGCCGAATGTAAATCTGCAAAATTTTCCCAATGGTATTCACGCAAACGCTCCCGAATGTGTCCTAACGTAAAATCATTGGCATAAACAGGGCATTGCAATTTGGGCAAAATATGACCTATGGCGCCATAATGATCTTCATGACCGTGGGTAATAAACATCGCCTCAATATTGTCGCGATAATTTTCTAAAAAAGATACATCGACCAGCCCCATTTCAATCCCCGGAAAATCATCGCGCAGGAAACCATATCCGGCATCAACTACGATAATCCGACCATCAACAATATAAGCAAACATATTAAAGCCGACTTCTTCAGCGCCGCCTAACGCGACGAAATAAATTCCTTCTTTCTCAAAACCTTCCATTTTATACCTTTTTATACAAACACATCTCCGACGGTTATTCTCGTAATTGTTTCGTCTTGTTTTAACAACAAAAAACCTTTTTCGTCAACACCTTTAAATATGCCCTCGAGAATTTTTCCGCCACTGTTTATTTTGATGTTTTTTCCGAGATTAAAAGCATAGCGCAGCCATTTGTCGCGAATTGATTGAAAACCTTGTTCGTGACATTGTTTGATATTGGCATCAAAATATGATAAATAGGCTTTTAGTAATGTTTCGCGCTCTACCCTGAAACCAAGCGAAAGCAAGTCAACCGCCGGATACATAATCTGATCAGCCGGCGGCGCAGAAACCAAATTAATACCGATGCCTATCACAACCGTTTCAGAAGAAGCTCCTTCAATCAAGATACCGCAGATCTTGGCGCCGGAGACCAAAATGTCATTAGGCCACTTTATTGCAATGTCTATCCCCTGTGCTACGGAAGAAAGGGCTTCTGCTACACTGACAGCCACAATAAAAACCAGATCCGACATCGGTAATTTTGGATTTAATAACTGACTCATAAATAAATTGCCGGAACGGGATATCCATCTGCGTCCCAAACGGCCGCGACCGGCGGTTTGGGAAATTGACGTAAAGACGAGAGGATGCCCGTCAAAAGACAAACTATGCGCCTTGGCCAAATCATTGGTTGAACCAACCTCCCGATAATCGCGCCATATCCATGAGGCTATTTGCTGTTCCTGTATTATGACACATCTCCCAATATAACAAAAGCGTCACGCAGCAACCATGCCGGATTAATCAGCGCCAGCAGGATAAACACCATATTGATGAACAGACAGATGTAAACAGCTTTATCAACGCGATCAAATTTATTAGATAGAGGTTTAAAATAAAATGTTCCGACAACCTGAAGACATGCGCCGGCAACAAACAACAGACTTGGCAATAATATCGCTGCCCTGCCCCAAGCTTCGTTTTCAATTAAGACGTTAATAATCGACAAATTACCAAAAAAACCTAAAGTCGGAGCCAATCCAATCAGTGAAAACATAAAAACCAAAAGCGCTGCCGACATATAAGGCCGGATTTCGGAAAAGCCCGTTATATCGGCTTGCTCGCTTAAATATTCGCCTCGAGACTTGAGACCTAAAAAAACCGTATAAATTCCTGCCAATGATAAGACAGATATTACAATATAGGCGAATGCAGCCATCATACTGCCGCGGGAAAAATCCATTACGCCGATGAGTGTAAAACCCTGAATGTAGAGGCTCAAAAAACCAAACAACCGTCGTAGATTATTTTCGTGATTGGCTGATAAAGCTCCCGTTATCAACGTTAGCAGGGAGAAAATAGTTAGAACCGGCACAATAAAATCCCCCAAAGGTTCAAATCCGCCTTTTACCAAATTGATCAGCGCACAGAAATATATCAATGGCGGAATCAACGTAATAAAACCACAGACAGGTAAAACTGCCGTTGAAATAAAAGAGATGAACCATGTGTGAAACGGAACCACCGCCATCATGAACATTAAAGCCGATATAACCATCAAAACACCGGCCAATGGCAGCGCGTCAGCAGTAGGATCTTTTGCAAAAAAACGACTGATCTCTTCATATTCAAAACTGCCCGCATAAAAGCGGATGAAACTTATACCTATCCATAGCAATGCACAAAAAGACAGCGCACTCACCGCAAAAGCCGCCGCCGGTTTTTTGACTTTATCAATATCCCAATGTCGCAGTATCAGACAAACATATCCGCTGCAAATGAGCGGCACAGCCGTACCAAGAGCCAAAAGAGAAGCCGATGAAGCTAACATATCAAACCCCAAAAGCAATATAAAGCATGCCGCGTAAAATTTGAAAGATGCACGTTTTTTGTTCAGAAACCATTTTGAGGATAGATAAAACCACGCCCAAGCCAACAAATAAACAAAAATTTTAAACAACGTTGTCAACGCCGTATTGCGCCAATATGACGGAAAAGCGCTTTTATCATAAAATAAAATCGTTGTGCCGATGGTAAGCAAAAGAAAAGCCTGAGCCAATGTAAAAAAAGTCTTGGCTGTTTTTTCCCGACGAAAAATATCAACCAGCCAAGCAATAGGAAAAAAACTCAGCAAACAAAACTCCGG
Organism: uncultured Alphaproteobacteria bacterium; assembly: GCA_944393715.1. GTDB lineage: Bacteria > Pseudomonadota > Alphaproteobacteria > RF32 > CAG-239 > CAZU01. The sequence continues at coordinate 3,875 of CALYBB010000050.1, read as the reverse complement.
CAATAAAATAAACCAATTTTGCAACACTTTCCCTTATCCCCCTACTCATTGATAACAAACCATAATGGTCTGATAAATGACATTAGCAACAAAAATACCATAAACAGCATATAGAGGAATTGAGCTACCGGCAAATCTTCTGCTTTGCCCAGTATACACTCTTTGCTGTCCGTTTTTAGGCGAAACATCTCGCGAATTAATGCTGCGGCAGCAATAATGCCGGCTAACATTAAAATTGTCCCTAACTGAATATTCTTTGACAACAGCTGCGATAAAATCAAAAAATTATTGGTAAACATAGCCGAAATGGGAAAACCGGCCGAAGCAAAAGTCAAAAAAGAATATATCAGCGATAGTCTTTTGGCTCGGCAAAGAAAACCCGAAGAACTGCTGTCGTGCAAGCGTTCTTGGCGGTAAATATAGGCCGAGACCACTTCCAATGATGCAAAAACGATCAAAAAACCAAACAGGGCATAGCCAATATCCTGAAGAATTAAATTTTCTCCGCTGAAAATTCCTAAAAGATACATAACATAATATACCGTTACGAAAGAAAAAATCTTGTACTGCGTATCTTTATGAATAAAACCTATTAGGCTGATAAATAACATTGTCACGGTACCAACAATATTTATTAAAAAAAAGAAATCGCTGACTTGAGTCGGAATATTATCCGGCCAAAAACGAACCAAACCGTAAATTCCGCTCAGCGGCAGAATTGATGACGCTATAAACACCAAAGGATCATGAATCTTTGCCGTAACCGAAGATATCCAGTGGTGAAAAGGCCAGATCGGAATTCTGGAGATCAGCCCGACAGCCAAAGCACTCCAGATAATTCCTCCATAATTTTGGGTCCACAGAATTTCGTTTGAACGATTTAGAGGCAGACTGCCGTAAAATTTGTAAATAAGCAAAACGGCAAAAAATAATATGAAAGCACCCAGCAAGTTGTACAGGAAAAAGCCATTCAGGCGTTCCGGCCTTTTGAAATCGCCAAACATTCCGGTCAACATAAACAACGGCAGCAACATTGCTTCAAAAAAGATAAAAAACGAAAAAATATCTGCCGCGACAAAAAAACCCGTCGTCATGCTTAAAAACAGCAACGTCATTGCCATCTGTGGTTTTTGGCGCTTTGTCTCCGTGCGATTGAAAATCACTCCCGTTAAAATAACCAGATGAACGGCCAATATCATCAACAACGACAAATTGTCCACCGCAAATACTAAATTGATATCCGGAACCGAAAGCCAGTCAAATTTTTCAAACAACTGCAACCTCAGCTGTTTTTCGTCTATCAGCATAAATACGCGCCAAATCATAACCAAATTGGCAATAATGGTAAAAAGAGCAACATTAAAACTATTGTGCGACGTATGGTCTGCCGTTTCCTTGGCCGTCAACACGAATAACATCCCAACAAAAGGGACGCAGATGATCAATGTCAAAATGGCAAAAGAACTACTCATAAACATAAAATCCCCAATACAGCAGCATGATGCTCAAACCACCCAAGATACTCAAAATATAGTTTTTTATCCGTGCCTCTTGGGCTTTTTGCATTGCGGAAACCACCATCGAGGCTGCGGCAGATAATGTAGCGATGACACTGCGTTCAATAACGACGACGTCAAAAACCAACCAGAGGATCCGGCCACAAAATTTAAGAGGCCTAATGACCAATCTTTCGTATACGGTTGATAAAATATCGGCTTTTAAGATTTCCCGATTGCCCAGATTAACTATCCACAAAACGGGGCAAAGCAAAAATACCGCCGCCGACCATCCAAAAAATTCATAAGCCGCCATATTTCTCCAGATCTGTTGTTGCCACAGCAACCATATACAAATCCCCGCTAAAGGCACACTATATAACACACCGGCACTGCGAGCAAAGGCCAGGACTTTTTCGTCCGCTCTGGTTCTTCCCCAATAAATAATCCTAAAATTCGCTGCCAAAACAGTCAAATAAGCCACCACAAATTTAAAGACTAATGAATTATCAGACCACGAGGACAGACCTGAGGCGACAAGCATCATAATCAAACAAGTTAAGGCAAAATTGCCTTTGGTGTAGCGAATAAAACCACCAAGACGCGATACATCGCTTTCTTCTGAGGCGGCTTGTGATACAAAAAGAAAAGCCGCCAGCACGAAGGTGTTTAATATTAAAACATCCAAGGCCAAAGTCTGCAAAAGGCGGGCATCCTTCCAAACCAAAAACAATGCCAGACCATAAATTGCCAGTGACAAAGAAATGACTTTGGATTTCAGGTTGTTATTTATTAATGAACTTATCAATCCGATGATAACCGATAGAGTGCACCATACCGGAAGACCGGCCTCTGCCAAATCAGAAGCCTCCAACAACGGACGAAGCTTGTCGGCAAGAAACAGACCAGAAAGAGGAACCGATAAAGCCATAATGCCGATAATGCGATTAAAGGCTATGTCTTTCAGATTATAATATTGTCCGTTAAGCAAAAACAACCCGCATTTGATGCCGATGGCAAACAACAGCAAAAAGGCCGTCAGATCTTTGTGCCTGCCATCAGCTGCATATTCCGACAGAGATACCAGACTGACAGATTTCGTCCGGCTGTATACAATTGCCAATGCCATAAACACCGCCATCTCTGCCAAAAAATTGAAAATAAAAATCTTTTTTTTGGGCAAAATCAGATCAGGCATGTAAAAGCTGATGACCGAAAGCATGCTGCCAGCAAATAACAACTGCAAAAAATCGTGGCTGGATGCCAACAAAATAAGGCTGACAAAATTTAACAGCATTAAAATATTAAAGTGCAATGAATGACGTTCTGAGGCAAATATCGTATTTAGATAGACCAATCCTGCAAGCAGACATATCAGAGGCATAAACATCTGCCGCATTCGCAAAGAAGACGAAATGCTGATATCGGCTTTCAGTGTATCATAAGGCAGCCATTGATAGATAAAACTGCCGCCCTGAACGCCGCTCAGTGTGTTCATGAACAAATAGGCCATTATGCTGAGACCCGCAAAGATCAGAACCGACCAGATTCGCCGACGACGCCCTTGTGTAATTAATAAAGATGCCGCCGCTATGGTCAGAAGACAAACAAACAGTTGTAAAACCATAAAAAAAGCCTTTGTTCTTTTAAGTTTTTCTCAATATATAAAAAAAACAAGGGCTTTTAAAGCCCCTATTTTAAACGACTGCATAAGTACGCTAGTTCAAAACAGTTTTTAAATCCCTGATCAAACGAACAGGAACTGTGTACTCACGCGCTACTTCATCGCCGTCAATCTCTGCGACCAGCACTTCGTCAACAGCTTTAAGAGGTTGACGTGCCTCCTGATTGATGCCGCTTAAAAAAACCGAACTTTCACGACTCCGATACAGCAATGCCGCCTCGCCGCCATCATAAACAAAGCGTGGATTTTCCGGCCCGCCGCGGCGTTGCTTGATCATAATCAGAATTTCGCCGGCGGCATTCTGCAAAATTTCGTACGTTCCTTCGTTGTCTTCTGCGGAAATTTGATTATTTTCCATTTCTGCCTCATAAATTTTCGTTTACAATTTTAGGGATATGATAATACGTAATTATTAACAAATATCTTACATTTTCAATTTTTTTAACTTTTTTGTTTTTTTAGTTGACTAAAAATTTTTTATCTTCTATATATGGTTCCGATTTGTTTAGAGGGTGCGTAGCTCAGCTGGTAGAGCATTTGACTTTTAATCAAAGGGTCTCGGGTTCGAATCCCGACGCGCTCACCACTTTAAGCCTTGTTTTACAAGGCTTTTTTATTTATAAATAACGGGATTCGAACCCGAACGGGTTCGGTCAATTCCGACTAGGTATTTCGTTCGCGGCGCTGGCGCTGGC
>CALYBB010000049.1 GCA_944393715.1 uncultured Alphaproteobacteria bacterium | reverse complement strand
TTGGAATTACCAGAATCAAGAGTTGTATCTTGAGTCAATAAAAATAGATATTGGAATTTCAATTTTAATTTTTTTGTTGGCGCTTAGCAATATGCAAAACTATCCGCGAATAGCCAAACTGATTTTGCTATATCCATGGTTTATGGCACTATGGAATATAATTGAGTATGAATATATGTAAATTAATAATCATCCAGGCGGTAACATAAAATAAAAACATATTTTGCAAAACAACCATAGATTTAATTTTCCGTTTTTTAGAACAGAAAGGAATATCAAGGATGATAGGGGAAAAAACAACATTCCGGCAACAGCTGAAAAAATTACAAAGAGCGGGCGAGGAAAAGAGGCTTAAAGCATTGCAGGCCAAATATCCGAACCCGAATAATATTGATTACGGCAATATGAGCCTACGCGACGAGTTGCAAACACGTTTTGATTTAGACGAGATGAACAATCTGCAACAAAAATACAAGAGCCAACAAACATCTTTAGCGCAACCGCAAATCACCACTAATACCTCTGGAGCGGTCGATAAATCGTTGAATACTATCAAGCAAAAACAATCTCCTATACAGCAAATAGTCGGAGCGATTGGAGATATGAGTAGTAATTATTTTGATATGAAAAAAGATAATACCATTAACGGAGATGATTATTTTCATTGTAAAGCCAATTATGAAGCCGCCAGCAGGGGAGATATCGGTGCCAAAACAGCGAAATTATTGGAAGATGTTAAAGAAAATTATTGGGACTACTGGGATAATCAATTTAGAAAAGGTTTAACGAGATCACAGGCTGATTTAGATAAACGCCACGATAAAAGAGTCAATAAAATAGGTCGACAACGAGCGCAAAGTGGTTTATATTCCGATTCACGAGACGCTTGTAATTCATATAGAGTTAATGGAATAAATGATAAGTATTAACCTAAAAAAAATAACACAATATCTGCTGAAGGCAATTAAAATGGCAAGCCTTGCTATCGGACTGGCCATAATAGCCATAATCTGTTATATTATAGGTTATTTACTAACAGATGAGGAAGGATGGTGTTTAAGTGAAGGACACGGTGTTTGGGATGCCGATAGACAAGAATGCAGGCAAGATTGTCTGACCTGGCGTAAAGATATCGGTTGTGTTCCGATAACCGAAGATAATATCAGAAAAAAAGAAAAAGGATTATTGTGAGTTCCAAAGCAAATTCAGCGACAAGCAGAGGCTTAAGGTTTAGGCCAGGCCAATCAGGCGGCCAATGGTATCATAGAATACGGCGCAAAATTATGGGGAAACTCAAAATTAAAAAGCTTGTATCCGTCAAATTTACCCAACTCATTTTCAAGTTTTTTCAAAAAATTTAAGTGATTGACGAAACGCACATTAAGCAGATATACTCTTTTGCAGAGATATCTGCTTAATGAAGTTAAAAGGAAATCTTTAATGAAGACAAAAAATTTAGAAAACACGTTAAACATAGTTAAAGAAAATTTTTTGCGTTATTTTACATTCAAAGGTACAATAGATGATTGGCAGTTCTTTGCGGCAGTGTTTCTAGCTGAGTTTATATGCCTTTTTCTAGGATATTTTCCAATCCCGCATTTAGATTTGGTAAATTATTTTATTTACGGATACATCATGCTGATAGCCTATCAAAAAAGGTGCAGGGATGTTGGCCTCAAAGGAACGCCGATAATCATATTTATCACGCTGTATTTTTTTTATACGGCAATATTAAATCCGCCGGGTATTGATAAGTATGGGATTTTAGGCACAATATCAACGATTAGTGATTGGCTTTATGCATTATTGACCATATTTATGATGTTAAGGCGTTCATCGCCGAATAAGAATGCCGAATTGACCAGCCCGTTGCTAAAACACCCGTATTTATATGTTTTGGCATGCATTGGCATATGCCTTTGGGGCATATCCGTGGTATCAGAACATCAAGATGAAATCATCCAGGCGGTAACATAAAATGAAACTATATTCAAAAGAAACATTATTATTCGGCGGATTATATGAGTTGTTGTCCATTCCTTTTGCTTATGCGGAAATTGACAATTTTAGCAGCATGTTATTGTTTTTTTTGCTGTAGGTGTTCTGTTGATTTTTGTTAACAAAACGCCGCGGTTTATAAAATATATTTTAGATAATTACCCAAAATCGACGTATTATTGCAGCTCATTCGGCTGGCTTCCGTATTGCCGGATATTGACGATTATATTGTTGTTTTGTTGGGGTGTTGTGTTTACCCCTGACGATAATTTTTTTGATACGGCGGTTAAATTGGTTGATAATATTTTGTCTTTTGGGTTGCCCGCCAGCTTGTTGATTGCTTTTGCGTATTCAAAAGCAATCATATCCAAAAAACGCAACAAATAGTTTTTTGCGAAAGCGGTATTTAAACAGCAAAAAGGGGCGCAAATCAACCTAGCAAAACATCGGCCAGTGCCGCGGCATCAAGGCTTTTTTGCTCTCCGGACGCCATATCTTTGAGGCTGTAAAGTTTGGTCTTGGCTTCTTCCTCGCCGATGATAACCAGATACGGCACGCCGATTTTGTTGGCATATTCCATTTTCTTTTTGAACTTGCATTGCCGATACATCACGTCGACCGCAATATTCTGCACCCGCAATTTGGAGGCCAGAGCAACCGCCGCCTCGGTAAAGGTGTCATCTTGCGTGATAATCAGCGCTTTGTTGGGCGTCAGTGCCTTAATCGGCAGCAGGTTGTTGGCGCGCAACTGGTCAAACAGCCGCGTCAGTCCGATGGATATGCCGACGCCGGGGAATTTCTTGTCCGTAAACACCGAAGACAGATTATCATACCTCCCGCCGGAACAAACCGAACCGAACTGCGGATATTCGTCAAAAAAGGTCTCATAAACCGTGCCGGTATAATAATCCAGCCCGCGGGTAATGCTCAGGTCAATCTGGATGTTGGCTGCTGGCAGACCGAGATTTTGCGCTTGCGCCACAACGGTTTTGAGCTCCTCAAGCCCCTCGGCAAACAAGCCGTCGCCAATGTTAAAATCTTCAAGTTTTGCTATAATTTGTTCGTTTGTCCCGTTGATTTTGATAAATTCAAGCAGGCCGTCACGCGCCTTGTCCGCCAGTCCCAAATCAGCAAGCTCGGCCAAAAAAGCCTCCTCGGAGATTTTTTTGATTTTATCCACCAGCCGCAAGACGTCAACCGTCTTGTCGGCAATGCCGAGATACTCCAAAAAGCCGCTCAAAAGTTTGCGGTTGTTGATATAGATTTTAAAAGCCGGCAGCTCCAGCTTGCTGAATACCGTGTAAATCACCGCCAGAACTTCCGCGTCATAAACAATATCCAATTCATCGCGGCCGATAACATCGATATCGCATTGATAAAATTCGCGGAACCGGCCTTTTTGCGGGCGTTCGCCGCGGTAGACCTTGCCGATTTGGTAGCGTTTGAACGGAAAGGTCAGCTCATTGTTATAAAGCGCGATATATTTGGCCAGAGGCACCGTCAGGTCAAAACGCATGGCCAGATCGGTGTCGCCTTTTTTGAACGCGTAAATTTGTTTTTCCGTCTCGCCGCCGGATTTTGAGAGCAGAACTTCCGCCAACTCCAAAACCGGTGTATCAAGCGGCGCAAAACCAAACAACTCGTAGGTATGGGCAATGACGTCTTTCATGTGGTTGAACACAATTTGCTCCTGCGGCAAAAGTTCCATAAATCCTTGTAACGTGCGTGCGGTCATTACTCATATTCTCCGTTAAAAATTAATCAGACAAGCCTAAAGTTAAAGCCATTTTGGTGTTTATGTCAAGCAACTTATGGCAAAACTTTAAGTTTTTAAAACAAAAACTCCCCTTGGCCTTTTACAAGGCAGGGGAGAAAACAGATTATTTTTTTACATAGGCTTCAAACTGCGGTGCCTGAGCACTCAGCGGTCCAAAGAGCATGGCGGTATACTGTTCATGCGTCAGGCCCTGTTTCTGAACCAGCTTCCAAATAGCATGGTAATTTTTACTCTGCAGGAGCTTGATGATGTGCTCGTCATCATAAAAGCCCTCCGCGGCAAAAATCTCGGCCCAACAAGGATAGGTCAGCGACATATCCTGAACCCTGCCGCTGATTTTGCGCATACCTTTGAGTACGTCGACAACCTTGTCTTCCGGTTTGCGCTCAACCCTCGGGCGAAACCACGAAACCTGAGCATTTTCCTCGATAATAGCGAAGAGTTTTTCTTTAAGCTCAGGAGCCGCCGTTTCAAACAGCTTTTGCGGCAGATTTTCTTCGCTGGCCAGCGCAACCAGTGCCTGTTTTTTTAGCTCTTCCGGAAGCTCCTCAATCTCCGCTATCGGTATCTGTCTGACACAATATTGCGCGCAGCAGAGTTTAAGATTCCACTCGACCAAGTCGTTTAGGTTATTAGCTCGTAGCAACCTAAAAAATCTTGGGCAGGCGATGCCGGCCTCAATGAACGTGGTTACTAGAGCGATGCTCTGTGCAGTTGGTAGCTGTGCTGCAATATCCTGCGCTCTGGCAATTTTGGCGCTCTTACAACCGCTTTCTGCCAGCCGGAGAGCTAGTTTTTTCAGCGGCTCATGATGGCAACCATTAAGCCAATAGTCAACCATTTTGTCGGCAACCACCAGTGGGTCTGCCAGATTTACCCAAGCCATATACTTCGGAAGCATTATAAGTTGCTTTGGCGAAAGGTTGGGACAATATGCATCCCAGTGCATCAAAAGATTAAGAGCCGCCATAGCCGATTTACTAACATCTTTGGCGGAATCTGAAGATTTTTCGTAAAGCACCAGATCCAGTTGTTGCAACATCTTGTAATTAACGCTAATTACAAGTTCATTAAACAGAAGGCATAGAGCCGTGTTGTTTAATTTTCTAACCACCTTTTCTGTAAGTGTTTCCGGCTGTTTTTTTAACAACTGATAAACAAAGTTCCCGTCACTGTTGCAAACCACTACAAGCTCTTTGTCCGAGAGCGTGTAGCTTTTGCAAGCAACAGCACGATTTCGTGCCGCCTCATTGTTAAAAGCGGCATAAAACTCCTCGCTGTTGCGGATTTCGTCAACAAACAGCTTCCAGAGTTTTTCGTCTTTCAGACACTTCAGCCTGGTTTCCGGCCGCCAGCGGTGTTCGGCCATCCGGAGGAAACGGTAGCTCGGCGTCTTGCTGAGGATTCTCATCTCTCTTTTGTGCGAGAGAAGAAAATACTTGGCATATGGATTGTCCTTCTTGGTGTAGCGCAACGCCCATGCCGGAAAGAGTTTAACAACAGGGGAAACGACGGAGATAATCCTCTCCGAGAAATTTTTGTGTGTCATAATAAAAAAAAATTAAATTTGTAAAAATCTTGCACGCGTTTCGTACAAGAGCCTCAAAACAACCGCAACCGCTATTGTCAGACAACCCAGCATTTTCCCGCATAATGCAAAAAGAAGCCAAATTCCTTAACAATAATAGTTACAATCATCTTAAAACAGGAACAATATACTATTTTTGTCCAAATGTGTCAACATATAAACGGCGGATTTTTTGCAAAAAATTCTTGGTCTGGCCAAAAAAGATGTTATAAATAACCTGAGTTTGTTTTTTTAAGATTGAACAGAAGATAAAAAATGCCCCAATATGCCCTTGTCGGATATCATAACGCTTTAGCCCAAAATTTGTTGGCGCTTTTGGCCTTGCGCGGTTTTGCCGCGAATGATGTTGCCGTTTTTGTCGACAAACCCGTCGGCCGGCCGAAGGTTTCTTTCGGCGATGACGAGCTGCCGGTTTTGCCTTTGGCGGATTTGCGCCCCGAGAACTTTGCCGCCGTGATATTCACCGCCGACGAGCGCGCCGCCGTGCATTATGCGCCAAAGTTTGCCGCCGCCGGCGCCAAAGTCATTAATGCAACGATGGCTCTGGAAGGAGAGGCGGAAATCCCGATGATTGTCGGCGGAATTAACGACGCGTCGTTTGCCACCGCCCGCAAAGGCATTATCAACGTGCCGCAGCCGCCGGTGGTGCAGCTTTTGGGTGCTTTGGCCGGTCTGACGACAAAATACCGGATTAAAAGCATCCGCCTGACGGCCTTTATCGCCGCCGATACCGAGGGGCAGGACGGTATGAGCGAACTTTATAATCACACCCGCCGTATTTTGATGAACGACACCGCGGCGACAGACAACGGCTTGTTTCATAAAACTCTGGCCTTTAATGTGATTCCGCAGGCCGGTTCGTTTATCGGCGAAGAGACTTTGGCCGAATGGCTTTACAATTCGCACGGTCGGCAGGTCTTGGGCGGCGATATCAAAATCCACGCCAATTGTGCCGTTGTGTCGGCTTTTGTCGGGATTGGCCAATATGTCAATGTCGAAACTTTTGACGAGATTGACGCCGCCATAGCCCGTGAAGACATCAAAAAAGCCAAAGGTGTTCTGGTGGTCGATCGTCAGGAAGACGGCGGCTATGCCTCTTTGACCGATGTTCAGGGTGAAGGGAGCATTTTTGTAAGCCGCATTCGTCAGGACATGACGGTCGACAACGGCATCAGTTTGTGGATTGCCGGCGATGCCGCGCGTATTGCCGCACAAAATATTTTGGCTTTGTTAAAACAATTTTTGAAAAAGGATAAACAATGAAAAAATGGCTGATATTTTTGTTTTTGGCATTATTTTGCGCGCCGCTGTGTCAGGCTGTGGCATCACCGTTGGATGATCTCGGCAATGGTTTGAGTTACGGCGAAGTTTCGGCGCGCTTAAACCAGATAGAAAAGCTGACTACCGCCAAAAAACCGGATATCGATGCTATGGTTGCGGAACTGTCCTATCTTAACGAAACCGCGGCAAAGCTTGATTCAAGCCGCAAAGATGCCGACAACGAAATCAGCCGCAGCGAAAAAAGGATAGAGTCTTTAGGCGAAGTCAACGACAATCTGCCGGAAGCAAAAATTATCTCGCAAAAACGTCAGGAATACAACCGCGAGCTGGCCGATGAGAGGACACGTTTGTCCGAGATTGAAATTTTGATTGCGAGGATTGATGAAATCAGCCTGAAAATATTTGATATTCGCAATCAGGCCTTATGGGGCAATTTGCTGGTATCCGAAGGCGCTTTGGTTAATCCGGCTATTTTTTTCAAAGCCGGCAGCGAGCTTTTTTCGTTTGGTATGGATATTGTCAAATCACCGTTTGTCCGCTATGCCGAGTTGACGGCCGAACAAAAAATCGCTGTCCGCAACAACGTGATTTTGATGATTGTTGTTATTGCCTTTATCAGCTTTTTGGGTCTTTGGCTGCGGCGGTTTGTCATTCGCCAATGGGGCTATCGCGCAGATATTGAGGCGCCGCGTTTGGGGCGCAAGATTATCGCCGCGTTTGCCGTTTGGTGTGCCTATGGTATTATCCCGACGACCATTATCGGTTTCAGCTTGTACTGGATTGTAACGGCAGGTGTTCTAACCAGTGGCTTTTTTGGCACGGTTTTGGCCAGTGCCTTATACTATCTGCTCTACATTATTATTGGTCGTGCGACCTGCCGGATTGTGTTCACGCCCTACAATGAAAAATGGCGGCTGATTAACATGTCCACGGATCAAGCGCGCCGAATGACCCGCGCCATTTATCTGACCATTGCTCTGGTCGGCTTCATGGCTTTTTTGCAACATCTTGTCGCTGTCGGCAAATATCCGTTGGAACTATTGTCTTATCTGGTAGCTATTTCTTCAATCATTAAGGCTTTTTGTGTGGTCTTGATCGCCCATATTTATTTTGCTTCTGATCAGGCGGAAATTGATGAAGATAGTGCAGATGATGCAGAAGAAGACGAAAGCGAGGGGCAGGCTTTTCGCATCGGCATGTTGATAAGCTTTTTTGCTCTGGCAATTATTGGCCTGTCCATTTTTGGCTATCCGCGTCTGGCGGCATTTGTTATTAACAACTCGATTCTCTCGGCCATTGTGATTGCTGTATTCAGTATTTTACGCCGGTTAATATATGATATTGTCCGGCATGTACTGCTGATGGGGCTTTGGGTAAAGACCTTCCGCATGCGCCGGCGGTTTTTACGTAAACTTGATTTCTGGTTTGGTATTGTGGCCGAGCCGATACTGGTTTTGTTTTTGCTTGGCGTATTGCTTTTGTTGTGGGGTGTGCCGTTTGATGTGCTTAAGGGTGCGGTCTATAAGGCCATTTCCGGCTTTATGATCGGCGGTATCGAAATCTCGTTAATTTCGGTTTTCTGGGGCATTGTGGTCTTTTTGCTCTGCTTATGGATTATCAAGTTCGTCCGCTACCGCATAGAGTTCCGCCTGCTGGAAAAAACCAACATCGACGCCGGCACCAAACATTCGCTGGCTTCGGGCTTTGCCTATATCGGCTATGTGCTGGCCGGTATCTTATCCATCGCCGTGATGGGCGGCAACCTGACCAACATCGCTTTGATTGCCGGCGCCTTGTCGGTTGGTGTCGGCTTGGGCTTACAAGATATTGTCAACAACTTTATGTCGGGCATTGTTATGCTGTTTGAGCGTCCGGTCAAGGTCGGTGACTGGGTAGTTATCAACGGCGAGGAGGGCAAGGTTAAGCAGATTAATATTCGCTCGACCGAAATTGAAACCTTCAACCGCCACAGCGTGATTATTCCGAACTCGACCGTTCTTTCCAACTCGGTTACCAACTTAACGCATGAGGACAACCGAGTGCGTTATTCGATTAAAGTCGGCGTTGCTTACGGCACCGATGTTGAGAAGGTTAAAAATATTTTGCTGGAATGCGCCGCCGCCCACCCGAAGGTATCCAAAAAAATGGCGCCGTACGTTCTGTTTCAGGACTTTGGCGAGAGCAGTCTGGATTTTGAGCTGCGTTTTTATGTAACCGATATCTGGAACGGCTGGACGGCGCCGAGCGATGTTCGCTACATCATCAACCGCCGCTTTATTGAAGAAGGCATAGAAATTCCGTTCCGTCAGATGGTTATCCATCAGGGCTCGACCGTGGCGCAGGAAACCGAGGGACAATTCTATGCCAAAAAAGGAGCAAAGAAGAAAAATGCTGGTTAAGGACTTGGCCGATAAAAACATTATTATCTGGGGTTTGGGCACCGAGGGTCATGCCGTTAAAGATTATCTTGAGAAGCACCGGCTCGGTCGCAATATCTGGGTTTATAATGATGACGACGGTACCGCGCGGCTCAATGAACTGGCCGCTCGAGCCGATGTTCTGGTGCGCTCTCCGGGGGTCAGTATCTATAAACCGGAGTTTCTGCGTTTAAAGGAGCAGGGGCTTGCCATAACCTCAAGCACCAACCTGTTTTTGGCCGAGATGAAAGCCCACCACCCGCAGACCAAAGTTATCGGCATTACCGGCTCCAAGGGCAAATCAACCAGCGTCAGCATGATGTATCATATGATGCAAGGGCTGGGGTTGAAAGTAGCCCTCGGTGGCAATATCGGCAAAGCGCTGATAGAGCTGATTGACGGCGATTATGATTATATCATCGGTGAGTTTTCAAGCTATCAGGCATCGGATTTGGAAAACTCCCCCGATGTAGTGATGTTTACCAATCTGTTTTCGGTGCATACCGACTGGCACGGCGGGCATGAGGGCTATTGTCGCGACAAAGTGCATCTGGCCGCCAGAGCCGATATAGCGGTGGTTAATGCCGAAAACGCCGAGCTGATGCGCTATACGTCGGATTTGCCGCACCGTATGTTTTACCAAAAAGAGGAGGGCTTTCACGCCGTCGGCAAAGAGCTCTATTATCAGAACGAGCCGATCTGCAACATCGACACGTTGAAAGTAAGCGGCAACCATAATATGACCAATCTGGCCGGTGTTATGACGGTTTTGGACTATCTGGGGCTGGACTGGCGGCGGGCGTTGAGCTTTTTGCCGTCGTTTGAGCCGCTGCCGCACCGCCTGCAAAAAATCGGCCACGTCGGCAATATCCTGTTCATCAACGACAGCATTTCCACCGCGCCGGAGGCAGCCATCGGCGGTATGCAGAGTTTTGACGACAATATGGCGATAATATCCGGCGGAATTGAAAATAAACAGGACTATACCGACTACGCCAAATTTATCGAGGCCAATCCCAAGGTTAAGGTAGCGGTAACGTTGTTCCAGTGTGGCCACCAAATTGCCGAAAGCATCAGAAAATATGTCCGCAGGCCGGATTTTAAATTGATTGAGGCCGAGAGCTTGCAAGAAGCTGTCAACGCCGCCTATAAAGAATTGCAAAAAGCCGGCGGCACGCTGGTTTTGTTCTCGCCGACGGCGCCGAGTTTCGGCTACTACAAAAACTTTATGGAGCGCGGCGAAGACTTTATTAATTGTGTTAAAACCCTCGCCGGCAGTATCAAATAAAAAAACACCCGCAAGGGTGTTTTTATAAAAATGGTGCCGGTTAGTAGACTCGAACTACCGACCCACGCATTACGAATGCGTTGCTCTACCAACTGAGCTAAACCGGCATCCGGCAAGTTCGCCCTCCCTTTTATTATACTTTTTTTCTTTTTGCAAGTGTTTTTATAAAGTTTATGATTTTTTGCGGCAATTAATTCTCTTGAAAAAATTGTTTTAAAGTGCTAGCGTCATAAGTAACAAAATATGATTATGAATTTATTGTCAGAACAACTTAAATTTAATTATTAACTTACAAAATCTTTTTTTATATGGAAAAGACAACAGTCAACGAATGTGTGGCTCAGGGAGCTGCAGTTTGGCACGAAAATCAGCTTCATGAAAAGATTATGAAGACACTGGAAAGCGTGTACGGGTATTGGCAAAGTTGCCGATGCGATTACGGACACGGCAGCTATTGGAAAGTACAGACACTGCCGACGGAAGAACTCAAACGGATAATGAATCGCGGCAATCACGAAGAGATTATGTTCATGATCCGCCGTTATGGTGAGGCAATGCCGCCGGAACGTTTTACCAATGGTTGTGCTGCGTGTCATCACACTCCGACAACCGACCATATCATACCGGAAGAAATTCAGGAAATGATAGCCATTCGCGGCAATCAGGCGGAAATTGAAGCTTATCTGTCATACAATGGTTTTGGCGCCAAGGGGCAGGATGTCATTTTAACCCGCGGCGACCATAATGAGATTATGGCCTATCTTTTCCGCCATGGTTTGCAGTTGGCTCAGCAGCGCAGGTTGATAAGCCGCGGCAATCCGGACGAGATCCGGTCGCATATCAGCAGGCACGGCTTGGCGCCGGAGCTTCTGGATGAAATATTTGCACGGCTGAAAAACGGCGGCGATGTTTCCGAGTATTATGCTTTCATCACCCGTCACGAGCTTCCGGTTGCTCAGCAGATAAAAATGCTGCAGATCGTCAAAGCACCGGAGTTTAAAGCTTATATTGATCGCTACGGCCTGTGGGAAGAGACGCATACAACTTTGATCGACAACCGTTCGGAAGACGAGATTCTCTGTTACATCGGCCGCCATCACTATCTGAGTCCGGCTGCGGAAAAAATGCTGGCATGCAAAGGCTCTCATAAGCTCAACGTGGCTTATATAAACAATCGCCGTGGTTCGTTAAACTCTTTTTTGTGGGCCTTACTAAGCCAGACACCGCTGGATTATGAGGCAATTTCGCTCTGTTTTCAAAAGTTTGACTACGACAGCTCGACGAGTTGGCCCCCAAAAAGCATTGAAAAAGAAAGCGAAAATGCCGATATTTGGTTGATGAACAACGGTGATCACAATGCGGTTATGCGCCGCATTAAAACCGGAAAAATGACAACCAAAGCTTTAGCTTATCTTTTCTTCCGTAATAATCCGGAAGAATTCGAAAGCTATATAAGCACTTGGTTGAAAGACTAGAGTAAAAAAGCTTTGAGTTTTAGCTCAAAGCTTTTTTACTATTTACTGCCGCTGGAACCAAAACCGTTGCCGCCGCGCGCGGTGTCGGTCAAAGCCTCCGCCGGGCATACCTCCGGCTTATAGACCGGACAAACCACAATCTGCGCAATCCGCTCCAGCGGTTTAATCTCAACCGCATGGTCATTAAAATTCATGATATTGACTTTAATCTCGCCGCGGTAAGATACATCAACAGTGCCGAGCTGGGCGATAACGCCGTCTTTGGTCAGGCCTGATCGCGGCCGGATTTGAATCTCGGCCGACAATCCGTTTTCGGCCGGATAATCCGTCAGTTCCAAACATATCCCCGCCGGAATGCAGGCAATACTCTTTGCCGGAACAACAAACGATTCGTCAATTGCCGCGCGGATATCATAACCGCTATCGCCGTCTTTGGAGGTAAGCGGCGGCAGGCTTGGGTTCAAGTATTTTACTTTTAGTTGCATAATATGCTCCGTTTTAATGATGTTAACCTTATATTAACCGGATATTACTAAGCTGACAATACCAAACATAAACATACCAAAATATACTTTATTAGTATTTTGAAATATTTTGTGATTTGGCAACGACTAAAAATTGCAATAGTCTGTTGAACGTAGTCAGAAAACGGCTACATTGTTAAATTTAACAAACAAGGAGACTTTTTATGAAATTTAGAACTATGTTGCTTGCTTCTGCGGCAGTTATGTTTACTTCTTCTGCTTTTGCTGCAGATATTACCAATCCGTTCTTCTTGCCGACACAGGGCAAATTCCTGTCCGACACCAAAGTTCAGTTTTCGCGTGAAAAATGGGAAGGCGAACAGGGCGGCGCTGAAAAAGAATTGTATGCCCGTGAGCAGTTGGCTTTCGGTTTGACCGATAACCTGGCCATCTTCGGTGCTATCGGCAACACTTTCGACTATGATAAAGGGGCCGAACATAAATTGAACAACGATCATAACTTTGATTATGAATTGGGTGTTAAATACAACCACAACTTCGGCAAAGTTTTGACACAGGTTGGTGCTTCTTATTGGACATATGATCCGCAGAGCTTCTATGGTCAGGATGAAATGGATGATGAAACCAGCGAACGTTGGAGAAAGGGCGTTAATGCTCATGTAATGTTGGGCTATGAAATGGACTGCGGTTTCACACCGTACACCTCTTTCTCGGTTGATGCCGATATCGACAGAGACAACAACGAGCAGAGATATGCTTGGTTTGTCGGCGCTCACAAAGCTTGGAGCAAAGCTTCGGTTGATGGCGGTTTCCGTTATGAATTCGGCAAAGAGGAAGAAGCCAAAGCTGATGGTACAAGCGGCGACGGCAACAACGAGGATCTGTACCTCCAGTTAGCGGCTAACTACTTCGTAACCGACAACTTTACCGTTGGTCTGTATGGTGACTACAACCTGTTGCCGGAAGACAAAGACGTTAAATACGACTACACGGTTGGTTTGAACGCCAAAGTATTGTTCTAAATTTCAGATTAATTCAGAATAATATTTGAATTAAGGGCACTCTTTTTAATTTGAAAAGAGTGCCTTTTTTCTTGCTTTATTGCCGCAAGCTTATATGATATCGGGGTAAGGAGATTTGCCGATGAAACCCGCCAAAACGTTAAGCCTTTTTCTGTTGTGCCATTTACTTGTCTGGTCAATTTTGCCGATATTTTTGCGCCCCAATCTGCCGATGGACAGCGCCGAGGCTCTGGTCTGGGGCTTTATCGGTGAATGGGGCACCAACAAACACCCGCCTTTGTCCGGACTTTTGGCGGATTGGATATATCAGCCGACATCGTCGCCGGCTGCGCTTTATGTCCTGAGCCAGTTGTTGGTTATCGGCGGTCTGGCCTATATTTATAAACTGGCGCGTTTGTTTTTGCCGGAGCAAAAAGCGCTGATTGCCGCGCTGATTCTCGAGGGTGTCGCTTATTACAGTCTGGTTACGCCCGAATATAACGTCAACATTATCGCCTTGCTGTTGTGGCCGGCGGCAACATATCATTTCTACCGCGGTATTAAGGACAACCGCCTGACGGACTGGCTGTTGTTCGGTCTGTTTGCCGGTCTGAACATTCTGACCAAATACGTTTCCGGCATTCTGCTGTTGTGTCTGGCCGCTTATCTGGTTTTAACCAAAGCGGGCAGGGCGCGCCTCAGATCGTGGAAAGTATACCTTGCCGCGGCGGTTGCCGTGGCGGTTGTTGCGCCGCATATTTACTGGCTGTGGCAGCACGATTGGTTTGTTATTGACTATTTTCTCGGGCGTTCCGGCGGCGGCAAAACTTATCCCTTTGGTCTGGCGCATCTCATCTATCCGCTCAAGTTTATCGGCGCTCAGGCGCTGACTTCGGCCTTTGCGCTGATAGCGTTGTTGCTAGCGCGGCACTACAGCCCCAAAGAGACCGTTTCCGTTGCCGGAACCGACCGTGTGTTTATCTTTTTTGCCGGCGTTTTGCCTTTGCTGGTCATGGCGGCAATATCGCTGGTTTTGGGCATCAAACTCAAAAGCATGTGGGGCTCGCCGGTGATGTATATGCTGGGTATTGCCTTTTTTGTCTGGCTGCCGTTTGATATCCGCAAGAGCTTTCGTCCGTTGCTCAAGACCTGTTACGCGGCGCTCGGCTTGTTTGCGGTTGCCTTTTTGCTGCAATGCCTGTTGACCGACAGTGCCAAGTTTAAGCTCAATGCGGCGGACTTTACCGCTGCCGTCGGCGGCGAGAATACCGCTTATGTCGGCGGCAGCGTCTGGCTGGCCTCAACCGTCGGCGTTTATGCCGCCAATCATCCGGCGGTGTTGTTTCTGATGTCGCCAAAAAATAATCCGTGGATTGATATGCAAGATGTTGAGGCCAAGGGTATTTTGGTGGTTGATGAAAATTTGTGGGCTTATCAAAATTATCAAAAAACCTTTGCAAATTTGCCCGAACCTGAGGTATATTTGCTAAAAGCCGAAAATATTTTGGGCCAAACCAAAGAATACAAACTTTATTACGGCAAAATTGCGGGAGAAAACAAATGAAAGACAGCGTCAGCGTGGTCATATCCGCTTTCAACGAGGGCGAAAGCGTCAACGAACTGCACAAAGAACTGGTCAAGGTCATGAAAGACCTGCCGCTTAAAAGCTATGAGCTGATTTTTGTTGACGACGGTTCAACCGACGACACTTATGCCAAATGCCGCAAGCTGCAACAAAAGGATAAACACGTGCGCATTGTGCATTTTAAGCGCAACTTCGGCCACGAGATTGCCATGACCGCCGGCATGGATTATGCCAAAGGCGACGCGGTTATCTTTATGGACGCCGACCTGCAACATCCGCCGGTTTATATCAAAGAGATGGTCAAATATTGGCAGGAGGGCGCCGAGATTGTCTTAACCAAGCGGGTTGACAATCAGGCCACCTCAAAGTTTTATGACTTCTGCGCCGCCGCTTTTTATAAGATTCTCAACTTTTTGTCCGACACCAAAATTCCGGCCAAAACGCCGGATTTCCGCCTGATTGACCGCAGTTATATTGATTTTTTGAAAAAGTTTAGCGAGCACGACCGCCTGTTCCGCGGGCTGTTGTCCTGGGCAATGCCCAATGAGAATGTCAAGGTGATAGACTTTGTCGCGCCCGAGCGTTTTGCCGGCACATCCAAGTATAATTTCCGCAAGTCTTTGGCACTGGCCTTAAACAGCATTGTTCAGTTTTCGACCAAACCGCTGCGTCTGTCGATTTACCTCGGACTGTTAACCGCTTGCATTTCCGGCCTTTTGGGGCTTTATGTCATTATTGAGCATTTTGTTTTGAAACACCCGACGCCGGGCTATGCCACGATTATGACCACGGTTATTTTCATCGGTTCGGTGCAGCTGATTGTTTTGGGCATTATCGGCGAATATATCGGCAAAATCCACATGGAGGTTAAAAAACGTCCGCTTTACATTGCCGAATACAAAGACGGAGAAGACAAGAATGCTTAAAAAGATTTTTAATGCCGATGATTTCGGTATTTCCCCCGGGGTCAATCAGGCCATCCTCAAGGCACACAAAGAGGGCGTTTTGAACTCAACCAGCATTATGATTAATATGAAATACGCGCCGCAGGCTATTGAACTGGCCAAAGATATGCCGGATTTGAACATCGGTCTGCACGCGGTTTTAACCAACGAATATCCGGTTTTATCACGTCATCGTATTCCGATGTTAACGGACAACAGCGGCAAGTTTTGCAATGGTTTTGTCAATCTGGCGTTATTATCCGTTTTGCACCCGCAAGAGCTCAAGCGTCAGGTCAAAATCGAGGTCAAGGCGCAGATTGAAAAAGCTTTGGCAGCCGGCCTCAAGCTGACGCATCTTGACTCGCACCGTCATGTTCATATGATACCCGGCATTTTCAAGGCCTTTCTGGAATTACAGCAGGAATATAAAATTCCCCGCCTGCGCTTTGTTAATGAAAACCCGTATCTGACGATAAAATCAACACAAGGCTGCGAGTGGCTCAAAGATGGCGGGTTGATTAAAAATCTGGTGCTGATTTCTTGCGCCGCGGCCAATAAATTGCTCTGGAAATACAAGTCGGATACTTATTTTTACAGCATTATCAACACCTGCAAAATCTCGCGCGATAAGGTCAAAAACATTAAGGTTCCGGAGGGCTATCAGGCGGTTGAGGTTGGTATTCACCCCGGTATGCCCTCGGTTGATCGCGAATATCTGTCTGATGTTTTTGACCGCAACATTTTAAAAGACTGGCGCCAAAAAGAGCTTGAAACGCTGCTGGATAAGAGTATTGAACAGGAATTTAGCTAAAAATCTTTAAGCCTCATAGGTTGTGGGGCTTTTCATTGTAACGAGGAAAATGCCGGAGCTAAAGTTTGGCTTAATAAACAAAGACAAGCGATGGTAAAAAAAGACTGTCATGCCGCCTTTGGCCAAGCAACAAAACCTGTCATCCTGAGCACCATTTACCGTCATGTTGAGCGTAAGCGAAACATCTCTTTAAGAATAAGATTCTTCGTCGCAACAGCTCCTCAGAATGACAGGTAGGTACGTCATCCTGAGCACCCTTTATTGTCATCCTGAGAGGCGCGTTTTTTTAAAGTCATCCTGAGAAGTGTTTTTTCTTTGTCATTCTGAGGGACGGAAGTCCCGAAGAATCTAAGGGAGATCCTTCGCTGCGCTCAGGGTGACAGAAACGAACCATGTCCCCCGCCTTTGGGCAAGCAATAAAAACTGTCATGCCGCCTTGCCAAGCATTCTTCCTATTTAAACCTGTCATGCCGCCTTGCCAAGCATTCTTGGCAAGGCTCAGGCATCCTCAACTGTTTTTAGATCGCTAATCCCTCACTTCGCTCGGGAGCGATGACATTGTTAGGTGTATTTTCGTTCGGAGGAATGACATTTTAAATTTCCCGTCATTCTGAGGCACAAAAGTGCCGAAGAATCTCCTGCTGTTTATAATAATTTGAAGATATTATCCCAGCAAAAAGCGCTTGATTGCGGCTTCATCCTGCCACTTGACGGCAATTTTCAACACATTGAAGTTTGGTCGCAGATCCGCCGGAATTTTGACCATATCTTTAGATGTCGTAAACAACGCGGCATTAAGCTCTTTAGCTTCGTTAATCAGTTGCATAAGCTCTTCGCGGCTATAAAAATGATGATCAGAAAAATCTTTGGTTTTAACTAGAGTAATACCGCAGTCTTCAAGTGATTGATAAAATTTTTGCGGCCGCCCGATACCAGCAAAAGCAATCGCGTGCGGTTTATCACATACAGGCTTGACCGGCACGACATCACCCTTAAAAACCGGCAGTCCGTTAAACTTAGGCAAAAGATTATGTTTGTCTTCGCCGAGCATAATGACGGCATCGGCGCGTTTGATACCTTGCAATAAAAATTCGCGCATTGGTCCCGCCGGAACCGGCCACAGGTTGCCCATACCGGCCGCACCGTCAATCACCAGCAGCGACTTGTCTTTATATAACGACGGATTCTGAAAACCGTCGTCCATGATAATCACATCGGCACCGTTTTGGATGGCCATCTCGGCACCTTCAAAACGCTCTTTATCAACCACCGTCGGGGCGGCCGCAGCCAAGAGTAAAGGCTCATCACCGACTTGCTGCGGTGTATGTCTGGCCAAATCAACCATTATATGCTGCAGCCTGCCGCCGTAGCCGCGGGTAACAAAAAACGGCTTTTTGCCGACTTGTTGCAAAAGTCTGGCCAGACTGATGGCCACCGGTGTTTTGCCGCTGCCGCCGGCAGTCAGATTGCCGACGCAAATAACTGGTGCGCAAGTCTTACGCGGCCGTCCGAAACGCATCCGCAACCAAGTAACAAGAGCATACAAACACCCCAACGGCAGTAGAGCTGCGGCAATAATATTCTTATCTTTCCAATGCGCCGGTGTTTTCATCATCAAAAATAAGCCTTGATCTTGTCCATAATACCATCCAGAACCTTAGTTTCGCTGGCCGCCCAATTATAAGCCAGCGATTGTTTGGCTTCCAACAGGTTCTTGTTTGCCAAAAGCTCACTAACAACTTCGCCAAGTTCTTCCGTATCAACGACTTGCATGACGGCATCGGCTTTTTTGGCACGTGACATGGCGTCGGTAAAGTTATGCATATGCGGTCCGACGATTACCGCGTCGCGCACGCGTGACGGCTCAATGAAATTTTGCCCGCCATGCGGAATAAGCGACCCGCCGATAAACACAATACCGGCAATATCATACCACAAGCCCATTTCACCGATGGTATCGGCAATATAAATATCGGTTTTCGGCGTAATCATTTCCTGTGCCGACCGCAGCGCCGTTGTCAGACCAAGCCTGTTAATCTCTGCGGCAACTTCTTTCCCGCGGTTAGGATGCCGCGGCGCAATTATTGTCAACAAATCGGAAAATTTCTCTTTAAGCCGTTTATGGACTTTGGCAACGCGCACTTCTTCATCATTGTGCGTCGAACTCGCCAGCCACAAAGGCCGGCTGCCGATTTGTTTTAATAGATCATCCTTGGCTCTTTCATCAATCGGCAGCGGCAGGCCGGCATATTTAAGGTTGCCGAGACAAACGGCATCTTTGGCGCCCAAAACCCGCAACCGGTAGGCATCTTCTTCCGACTGCCCGAGGCAAAGGCTAAAACACCCCAGAAGCTCTTTGCAGATAAAATCAAACTGCTGCCAGCGCTTGAAAGTTTTGTTGGATATGCGGCCATTAATCAAGATCAAAGGAATGTTTTTACGTTTAATAGAAGATAAAACCGCCGGCCAAAACTCTGATTCAAACCACAAAGCAACATCAGGATGCCAATATTTGACAAAGCGGGTGGTAAAAATCGGGTTATCAATCGGAATAAATTGGTGAAAAGCCCGCTCTGGTAGTCGTTTTTGCATTACGTCGGCCGAAGTCACCGTTCCGGTTGTAACCATCACATGTGCATCGGGGTAGGTTTCCAAAATACGATTAATCAAGGGCAACATTGATACCGATTCGCCGACAGATGCACCATGCAGCCAAAAAAGCCGTCCTTCCGGCCGAGGCATTTTTGGCCGACCGATACGCTCGTTAAAACGAGTAATGTCTTCTTTGCCTTTTTGCTTGCGTTTTTCAACATAGCGTTTGATCACCAACGGATATAAAATGGTAATCAGAGCGTTATAAATCTTAATAAACATAAAACTATCCCTTTTTGCCTTTGCTCTTAAAATCAGTTTTGTCTGCCGGCAAGACAGGTTCTCTTCCGGCTTCTTTATCGCATTTTTGTGAAAGTTCATTGGCAATGCCTTCTAATTTTTCACGATAAATCTCCAATGCTTCGTCCGATAGCTCGGAAGGAATGTAAAGAGGCTTGCTCAAAGCAAAAACGCCTTTGCCAAACGGCAGCGGGATTACTGTCTTGTCCCAAGCCTTATCAACGATAATCGCGCGATTAAGACCAAAACAGGCGCAGATAATCGGTTTTCCGGTTTTTTGAGCATAATAAACCGGCGATTTTTTCATCCGCATTCTCGGCCCGCGCGGTCCATCCGGCGAAATAAACAAATCATAGCCGTCCTGCAGCGCCCGCATCAACTCCAAAGCACTTTGCCGTGGATTTTCATTAGTTGAACCGCTGACAGGAATAATATGAAACCAACGCAAAAAGTGGGCAATCAGCTGCCCGTCATGATGCGGCGAAACCAACGCCGCCATTTTGCGGTTAAACAGCTTTTGCCAAAAGAAAGGCATCATGGTCGCTCGGGCATGCCAAGCAATCCAAATGGCATTGGTATTTTCAACGGCCGCGCGAGCTTCGTCAATTCCCTCCATCCGCCAGCGGCTGCTTAAACCGACAACTTTAGAATAAACAAACAGCAAAAAAGACAGACAACGAATAACAACGTCCGATTTCAAAATTTGTTTTATATTTTTTTTTAAGCTCATGGTTTTCTGTATTTTTTTAAGGATTCATATCCGTAACACTGATACCAATGTTTTCATCATCGGTAACCACAACTTCGCCGTGCCCGATCAAAACATCATTAACATAAATATCAACATTGTCGTCAATATTGCGGTCAAGCTCGACCACAGCACCGCGACCGAGCCGCAAAAGCTGGTAAACCCTCAAATTTGCCGTTCCCAAAGTAATTGAAACATCAACATCAATATCATCACTAGAATAAGCCGGCTTATTTTTGACCGTCATGAATCTTTGTCTCCGAAGATTAAACTAAACTCCCTACAATATATATTAAATTTTTCCCTGCAAAATCACAAAAACCATTTATTGCACAGATTTTTTTTGTGGATTAAATGTCTGGTCGATTGATGAAAATAGCGGGATATGGCAAAAGTTAATAAGCCAAGGTTGCAGAAACCGAAACTGTTTCTTATATAAATACAGAACTAATAAACATTTTTTTAAGGTGTCATAATGATTAGCCAAGAAGAAAAATATCCTTTGCTGCCGTTGCGCGACATTGTTGTTTATCCCAAAATGATTGTTCCTCTTTTTGTCGGAAGAGCAAAATCGATCAATGCTTTACAAAAGGCTGTAGACAACGACCAGAATATTGTGTTGGTTACGCAAAAAGATCCAAGTGTTGAAGATCCTCAAGCGGAAGATATTTTTCATGTCGGAACTTTGGGGACGGTTTTGCAGTTGTTAAAGCTGCCGGACGGCACCGTAAAAGTTTTGGTAGAAGGGCTGGAAAGAGTTAAACTCAACAAAATTACTTCGGGTGAAGATATGTCTGAGGCCGAAATTACCATTATGCCGGATGCCGAAGAAGACAATCCCGAGATTGAGGGAATTGTTCGTGCCGTGTTGTCGCAGTTTGAAGAATATGTCAAACTGTCCAAAAAAACGCCGCCGGAGGTTTTGGTGTCGGTTAACCAGATAGAGGATCATACCAAATTGGCCGATACCATAGCCGCTCATCTGGCTTTGAAAATTGCCGATAAGCAGGCTTTGCTTGAGGGAAAATCACTGGCCGAGCGTTTTGAGATGCTTTTGGGCTTCATGGATGCCGAAATCACCATGCTTGAAGTTGAAAACCGCATCCGCAACCGCGTCCGCAAACAGATGGAAAAAAGCCAAAAAGAATATTATCTAAACGAGCAAATGAAAGCCATTCAAAAAGAGCTCGGCGACGGCGATGAAGAAGATGAAATCGCCGCCTATATGACCAAAATTGAAAATACTAAATTGTCTAAAGAAGCTAAAGAAAAGGCTCTCGGCGAAGTCAAAAAGCTCAAAAATATGGGGTCCAGTTCGGCCGAGGCAACGGTCGTGCGCAATTACTTGGATTGGCTGCTGGATATTCCGTGGAAAAAGCGCTCCAAAGTCAATAAAGATCTGCAATATGCCATGGATGTCCTGAACGCCGATCATTATGGATTGGACAAAGTTAAAGAACGCATAGTTGAGTTTTTGGCCGTTCAGGCGCGCTCAGATAAAGTCCGCGGGCCGATTCTGTGCTTGGTAGGGCCTCCAGGCGTCGGCAAGACATCACTGGGTAAGTCCATAGCTCGTGCGACAGGCAGGGCATTTGTCCGCACCTCTTTGGGTGGTATGCGCGACGAAGCCGAGATTCGCGGCCATCGCCGCACCTATATCGGCTCAATGCCGGGCAAGATTATCAAAGGCATGAAAAAAGCCGGTACCACCAATCCGTTGTTTTTGTTAGATGAGATTGACAAACTCGGCAACGACTACCGCGGCGATCCGTCATCGGCGCTGCTTGAGGTGCTTGATCCTGAGCAGAACATAGCCTTTAACGATCATTATCTCGAGGTTGATTATGATTTGTCCGACGTGATGTTTGTTACCACCG
The DNA here is from genome assembly GCA_944393715.1 of uncultured Alphaproteobacteria bacterium. GTDB lineage: Bacteria > Pseudomonadota > Alphaproteobacteria > RF32 > CAG-239 > CAZU01. The sequence goes on along the minus strand of CALYBB010000049.1, from coordinate 5,197 downwards.
CCAACTCACTGGATATGCCGCGGCCGCTGTTGGATAGGATGGAAATTATCCGACTGTCGGGTTACACCGAGGACGAGAAGATTGAAATCGCCAAACGCCACCTGATTCCGAAGATATTTAAAGAAAACGGCGTCAGAGAAAATGAGCTGATTATCAAAGACGACGCGGTGCGCGATATTATCCGTTACTATACTCGTGAGGCCGGTGTACGTAATCTGGAACGCGAATTGTCAACCATTGCTCGCAAATCGGTCAAGGAAATTTTATTAAATAAGGACAAGAAAAAGCTGCCGATAACGGTTGATGTCAAGAATTTGGAAAAATATTTAGGCGTCATCAAATATCGTTTCGGTGAGGCCGAGCATGAAGACCAAATCGGCGTAACTACCGGTCTGGCCTGGACGGAAGTCGGCGGTGATATTTTGTTTATCGAGGCGGTTGATATGCCGGGCAAAGGCATCGTCAAACAAACCGGCAAGCTTGGCGATGTGATGAAGGAGTCTATAGAAACGGCATATTCGGTTGTTCGCGCTCATTCCAAAGAACTTGGCATTGATCCGAAAATTTTTGAAAAAACCGATATCCACGTCCATGTTCCCGAAGGCGCTACGCCGAAAGACGGCCCATCCGCCGGTATTGCCATGTATACGACGCTGGTTTCGGTCTTGACCAAAATTCCGGTCAGAAAAGATGTCGCCATGACCGGTGAAATCACCTTGCAGGGTAGGGTGCTGCCAATCGGCGGATTGAAGGAAAAACTGCTTTCGGCCTTACGCGGCGGTATCAAAACGGTTATCATACCGCAGGACAACGAAAAAGATTTGGCCGAGATTCCGGATAACGTTAAAGAAGGTTTGAATATTATTCCTGTTTCCGAGGTCAAAGAGGTTTTGAAAATTGCTCTGCGCAAAATGCCGGAAAAAAAGAAAAAATAATCTCGAATTATAAACCCAAAAGGGCGGCCGTTTAGGCCGCTTTTTTGCGACAAATTTAAGATTCGCGCGATTCTGATTCCATAAAAGAATCAAGAAGAATCCTCTCCAAATCAGCCCGCAGCATCAGATACAAGGCAAAAAAAACATATTTTTGGGGATAAAAGGGGGCATTTAGCTAAAAATGTTGATAATTAAGCGATTTTTGTTTGACAGCACCGTTTTTTAATGCTCAAATTTTGCTGTGAGCAAGGGAAACCTTGGTTCATTTGTTTATAACTTATATTAGAGGGAGTCCTCACCGTGAATAAAAATGAATTGATTTCGAGCATTGCTAGCTCAACCGGCCTTACCAAAACTGATTCGGCTAAGGCTTTGGATGCTTTTGTTTCTTCGATCACCAACGCTTTGAAGAAAGGTGATGAAGTTCGTCTGGTTGGTTTCGGTACTTTCGCCGTATCCAAGAGAGCTGCGACAACCGGCCGCAATCCGCGCACCGGTGCCACGATTAAAATTCCGGCTCGCAAACAGGCTAAATTCAAAGCTGGTAAGGCTTTGCAAGACTCTGTAAACTAATATAACCGATAACCGGCTTAATAGTCGGTTATTTGTAAAAAGTTTATAAGCGAAACGGGGCGTTTGGCAAAAACGCTCCGTTTTTTTGCAAGAAAAGGATAATAAAAAAAGTGCTTGATTATTTTTCAGGGAAAGTGTATAAGCTTGTAGCAGATAGTAGCGAGGGCGCTTAGCTCAGCTGGAAGAGCATCTCGTTTACACCGAGAGGGTCGGGAGTTCGAACCTCTCAGCGCCCACCAATAAAAAAACCACCCGTGAGGGTGGTTTTTTTATTGGTATGGGTGGTTAAGGTTTGAACTCCCGGGAGGAGTTCGACTACCAGCGAAAGCGAGACGGGAGTATCGCGGTCGGCTCCCAGAGCCGATGAGCGCCAGCGAGGAGAGCGAGTGTTACAACTCAAACTGGATGCCGCTTAGTCCACTCCCGCCATTTAAACCCTGTCGCCCAACTTCAAGAGGCATTCCTCATTTAAACCTGTCATGCCGCCGAACGGAGTGAGGCTCAGGTATCGTCAACTTATATTAAAAAAGCGGAAGATCGCTAACCTCGCTTGGATGACATTGTTAGGGTGCGCTAAAAGTCTCAGAGGCATGACATTTTAAATTTTACGGTCATCCTCGAGGAGCTTTGCGCCGAAGGATCTAAATCCTCCGACGAGACATTTTGTCGGAAAAGGCAGAGTCTTATATGGACATCCGATAAATCATCTGACCTTTATTTTAAAGGTAATTCCAATCAGAGTAATATACTTGTGTTTACGGTCGCTGGATGTTTCAATCCAAAACAAGCGTTTCCATAGAGGGAGCTTTTCGCGTCCTTTGCCGGCCTCTTTGATGCCGATTTCTTTTTGCAACATATCAAATGCCGGTACCAGAGCCGCATATTCCTTAAACTCCGGTGCAAAACTGTTGTGGCAGGCCGGATGATTCGGCTTTTTGCCGGTGAAATGCACAATCACCGGATTAGCTTCGGCTTTGGCATATTCTGCGGCATATTTTTCATCATATTCTGGGGTATTTTTGCGCCACCAAACCTGCATATAATCATATTTGGGCGACAGACGGCATTTCAGACCGTCGCAGGTTTTGTTCAGGGCGTCTTGGTCGTTGCTGATTTTGCAGTCGGTCATGACAATATTTTTCAGCTTGCCGAAGAAGTCCGCCTTGCGCCAGGCTTTAAGGTTAATTAATATAACACCGGAGTTAAAATAAAAATTATCTTCAAGGGCAATATTTTTTGCTTTTTGCTTTGAGGCGGAAACATCTTCAATGACGCCGACCAGATTATCGCCGAGATCCGTTTTGAACAATTCATGCAGCGAACCGCGCACAATCGTATCGCAGTCAAGATAGAGAACCATATCTTCTGCCGGCAGCAAATCTGCCAGCAGACAACGGAACCAGGCCTCAACGGTAACCCAGTTCGGGCAGGGAAAGCCGTCAAAAATCTTTTCGTCGATTTTAATTTTTTTCAGCTCATAATTTTTGATGGACTGCAGATTGTCAAACGTCTGCAGATACTTGTCTTCCAGCTGCGAATACATGATAATAAACTCGATTTCGTCGCCTTTGCGGGCGTTTTTGAGCACCGATGCCATAGACACCAATGTCAGCGGCACAAAGTTGGTATCGGGAGCATAAGCAATCGTAATTTTGGTCATGTCAATCTTCTTTCAGTTTATCAAGTATCTGCGGATAAGCCTCCAGCACCGCAGCCATTTGCTTGTTGTTGCCGTCCTGCGCGATATTCAGCTGGGTCAGGGTCAACTGCTCGGTATTGCGCAGTTCGCGTTCGGGGTTGACCAGCAGAACTTTGCGCATCCGTCCCCAAAAGTTGCGCACCTTAACATTATTTAATACCGTCATCGCCCAAAACCATATATCGTCGGCATAGGGCGCCAGTTTTTGAAACAACGCGGCGTCGCCAACATCTTTATACAGACTATGCGGCGGATATAATATCCCGCCGCAACCGGTCAAAAAATTGCGATACGACGGCTTTGGCTGGGTGGTATTTTTCAGCCATTGTTTATAGGGCAGGGGCTTGCCGTCCACACCGAGACGTATTTTATGTCCGCGGTGCCCGATAACGCATTTTGGCGTCTTGAGGTGTTGCTTATAGAGCTTTTCCAGCCAGTTGGCCGGATAATAAACGTCGTCGTCCACAATGACAATAACATCGTCAGGAAACTCTTTAAGCGACGGAACAAGTTTTTTATAGGAGCGCAAATCCTCGCACCATTTGATGCTCAGGCCGTTTTTCTGCATATTCAAAACTGCCGGCGGAATATCCGCTTCGCCGTTCGGAAATTGCTCTCTGGCCAGCCACAAAACCACTTCGTCCGGCTTCAAACTTTGGGTCAGGAGCGAATACAGGGTATAGTGGATTTCATACATCCGCTCCGGAAACGATGTCAACGAGACGATAATCTTGGGCGAGCGCTTGTCGGCATTGATGCCGATACCGTCAAAATTGGCAATCAGCGGCAACAGTTTTTGTTTGTCAATATGCGGCGGCAGTTTGGGCTTTTTGGTATAGGTAAACTTATGCCCGAACAGAGTAATTTCCCGCAGGTTGCCGAATTTTGTGCGTTTGAAAAATATCATATAAACTCCCGAAAAAGTTCTCTTATGCCTGCCAGTATGCGCAAAAATACACCGCAAATCAATATTAATATTGCAGTTGTAAAGGATTATTTAACAAGAATATGTTAAACTGCCCAACAAACAGATAAGGAGCAAGCCGATGATGAGTGCAGAAAAAAAACTTTCCCTTCTCGGGCGTCTTAAAAACATTGTCGCCAAAACCCGTCGCCGTTTTTCCTGGCGCGGCCGTATCAAAGACGAAAACATCTCGGCGCTTGATGCCGCGGATATCCAGCGTCAGGCATACAAACACGCCCAAAACATCCGCCATACGGCCTATACGCCGCCTTATCTGGAACTGGCCGCTCAACTGCTGGTAGACGAAGACCAGATCTTTCGCGCCGCCGCCAGTCATCTGACCTTGATAGCCAAGTCGCGCCGCAAATACGCGCCGGAGATCAAAGCCGTTTTTGCCGAAGTCATCGCCGGCCGCAAATTGTCGCCGGAAAAGCTTGAATACTTAAGCAAAAAGCTTGAGGAAATCTAACTCCTGCAACTTATGCCGCGGCAATAAAATTTTTCCTTATAACATTCGCCGCATCATCTCATCCGCACAAAAAAACTTGTTGATAAGTCATTAACCTTACTTATATAATGTAAAAATACATCATGTTTACAGTGCAATAAAACACGAACTCCAGAATAAAAACGATGTATAACAATGATACGCTTCTAAAATAGGAGCCGAAGAAGCCCGCAAAAATCGGCAAAGCCCCGCGCCGACATTCATCGGACTTTAGGAAGGTTTACTTGCTCTTTTTTAAATCTAGGCCTTGTAAGTCTTAACCCCGTCGTCTTGCTCAAACAAATACAACAACACACGCAGCGCCTGTCCGCGCGGGCTTTGCAGATTGGGGTCTTTGTTGAGAACAAGCTTGGCGTCCTGGTTGGCAATAAACAAAAGATTCTTATGATATTCCATATCCGCCAGCCGGAATTGGCAAAAGCCGCTTTGTCTGGTGCCCAGGATTTCACCGCCGCCGCGCAGCTCCAAATCTTTTTCAGCAATCAAAAAACCGTCTTCGGTCTGCTTCATGATATTGA
>CALYBB010000048.1 GCA_944393715.1 uncultured Alphaproteobacteria bacterium | reverse complement strand
AGTTTTTGGACGTCAACGGCGCGTCATCGGTTTCGGCGATTGCCAAAGGCGTCGGCGAAGAGCAGGTTATCATCTCGCAGAGCCTGAAAAAGCTGCGCGGTGCCAATTTGGTTAAAACCGAGCGGCGTGGGCTGTTTATTTATTATAATATTTATGAAGAATATCCGGCGAGTATCTTTTTTTGCATCCGCAAACTGTTTGGTTATATGACCGATGATTTTTATTTTTTGGTGGACGGCTACAAGGCTATTTTGCCGCGGGATTACACGACAATGGTGGCCAACCGTATTAAGCTGTTTGCCAATTACGAGAAAATGCGAATCCTTGAATATCTGGTGCTTAACGGTGAGAGCAGGGTGTCGGATATTGCTGCCGGCATTAACAGCGAGCCGCTCAAGGTTTCGCAATATCTTAAGCGGCTACGCGACGATGCTTTTGTTGTTGCCAGACGCGACGGTCGGTGTGTTTATTATAGTATTACTGCCGGTGTGCATAAAACGGCGATTGAATGTATCCGCAAGCGCTATGACGGCCTAAAAAACAAGGCCGATTTCTAAGCAAATATTCTTCCTTAGCTTAATCTTCCGGCGTCAAGCGATTGGCGAGCAGAGCCTCCGTCGGCGCGGCGTTGATAACGGCGGCCAGTTCGGCCGGTTTTTGGTCGGACAGGGTTTGGAGCGTTTGCAGATATTCACCGCTTGTGCCGGAAGCGGCTTCGTGACGCAAGGCCGCATAATTGTGCAGCGCAAAATGCCTGATTCGGGAGAGCTTTTCAAAGCCGGCATCGGCCGTTTTTCTCGCTTTTTTCATATTGATATAAATGCCGTCCTGTGCGTATTTCCACATGGAACCGGTGGCAAAATCGGTTGTCCAACTGTAAACGGAACTCAGATTGCCCCACGAAACGGTATTAATATTGGTTTTTATCTGTTGGATGTTGTCTTCATAACCTTTGGCTTTGGCTATGATTGTTAAGGCGCCGGAGCCTCTGTCGATATCTACCTGACAGGGCGTCTGGCTGCACACCAAAGCACCGTTGGCATAAACAGAAACATTTTTGACATTGGATTCAAAGCGGATGGATTGACTGGAACCGTTAAAAACCGTGCCGCAGGCGGTTAGAGCCAGAATTGGCAAAAGCATAAATTTTTTATTCATTTGTTGAACATCCTTTGGTTGTTGTTGAAAAAAGACCCGCTTTATTAAAAGGCGGGCGGATGTTCGAAAACCGTTCATAGACACAGACGGCTCGGCTTATTTGGCTGAGCCTTATTCGCCGACATCCGTCCTAACAGACGATAATCGGCATATAATTTTTCTGTCGCCATATACAAAGCGACTGTCTATGAAGGGGTTTTCGACGCCCCGGATATGTTGCCATATCCGAGAGCAATGGTATTCAAAAAAGTCCGAATTGTCAAAAAGATTTTTAAGAGAAATGTATGAAGTATGATAAAATAACGAAGAAGCATCGCCGATAGCGATGCTTCTTCTGATGGTAGCAGGTGAGGGATTCGAACCCACGACACAAGGATTATGATTCCTCTGCTCTACCGACTGAGCTAACCTGCCACATAAAGTCGCTGTCTTTAATAATATGTCTCAAAAGGTTTGTCAATAAATATTTTATCGGTATGTTAATTTTGCGAATGTTTTCCTCAAGCGATATTTTTGAATAGATAAGTATCAGACGGTAAAATAAATTTTGGTTGTAATTTCAATATAAAAGGACGATTTGATGTTTAATAAAAAATTTTTACTTGGTGTTGCCGGAGTGTTTTTTGCGGCAACGGCACAGGCTCAGGAGGCCAATACAACGGCCGATACCGCGGCTGCGGCGCCCAAAAGCGAATGACGGGCTAATTTTCGGCGGGTAGCACTGGACATATCTTCGGCCAGCGTCGGTAACGCCGAAGAATATAAAAATTCGCCGAATTCAAAGTTGAGCGCCGACGGCGAAGAGGTTATCAAAGGTGTGTTTGATTTTGTTTTGGAGCACGAAACCGCTTATTCGCGCTGGGATAACGGGCTTTATGCCGAGTATGGCAAAACGACTCTGAAACCGGCCGATGGTGAGGACAGCGAAACCGAAAACGCCGACAAGATTTTAATTTCTACCGATTATACGCAAAAAATCTGGAAATGGAACGAGGCGGATATCGGTCCCTTTGCCAATCTGGGGTATCAGACCGAGTTTACCAAAAGCGACGATGCGCCGTTGACCAAGGTTTTGCGCGGCAAGACCGGTATTAAGGCGCTTAACGGTACGTTTTTTGATGAGATGTATGTGGCTCTGGTTGAAGACTGGGATATGACTTATGATGAGGATATTCAGAAAACAGCCGGCGAAATCGGCGGCCGCTGGAAGTATAATCTGCGTGAAGGCGTTGATTTTAAGTTGGAAGGCTATTATCGCCATTATTTTGCCTTTAGTCAATATGAGGCGACCGATTTTGACTATGAGTTGAATTTTACCGGCCGGATGGACGTTGAGATGAAAAACTCAATCAAATTATCGCCGTTTATTCAGTACTTTCAGGCAAAAGCGCGCGGGGCTGACGAAAAAGGCGACAATTTGCTTATCGGCGTGTCGCTCGGTTATTCGCATTTGTTTGATTTGTAATGTGAAAGATAGCTCAAAATATGAGCCGTCCGGATTTCGGGCGGCTCTTTTAGGATTTAGCCAACAATTTTTAAGTAAGAGCTCATCAGCTTTTTGATACCGCCGGTGTCAAAACAGACATGGACGGTGTTGCCGTCCTGAGCAACGATTTTGCCGTAGCCGAAAGTCTGATGATAGACGCGTTTGCCCAGGTTGTTGGCCGGTTTTTCACGCACATAGCTGTAACGACCGCTGCCGTCGGAAACGCTTTCTTCATAGCTGTCGTTATAATATTTCTTTTGGTTGTAATTCGGGCGGTATGACGAACGGTTGTCGCCAAAATAAGAGCATTTGTTAATAAGTTCGATATGCTCAGACGGCAGCTCGTCAATAAAACGCGAGGGCAAGTTGTTTTGCCTCTGACCATAGACCCGACGATTGTGCGCCATGGAAATAAACAGTCGGTGCTTGGCGCGGGTGATGGCGACATAGGCCAGCCGGCGTTCTTCCTCAAGGGCGCGTTCGCCTTCATCCAGAGCGCGTTGGTGCGGAAAGAGGTTTTCTTCCCAGCCGGGCAGGAAAACGATATCAAATTCCAATCCTTTGGCCGAGTGCAGTGTAATCAGGCGAACCTTGTTTTCGTTTTGGTCATTGTCGTTGTCCATCACCAGACTGACGTGTTCCATAAACGCCGGCAAATCTGGGTAAGCTTCGGTGTCGCTCATAACGTTAATCAATTCCTTTAGGTTGTCGAGCCGCCCCGGAGCCTCGGCGGAGGAATCATTTTTGAGCATATCAAAATAGCCACTGTCTTCAAGCACTGACGCGGCAATATCGTCCGGCGGTAATGCCGGATAAGCGCGGCGCCATTCGGCAAAGTTGGCCATTAATTGTTCAAGAGCTGCTTTAATTTTGCCTTTGAGGGCGCCTTCGTCCAACATTTTTTCAATTGCGGCATAAAGCGAGATATGGTGGGCGCGAGCCTCGGCCTCAAATTTTTCGACCGTTTTGGCGCCGATGCCGCGTGCCGGTTTGTTGATGATGCGCTCCAGAGCCAAATCGTCGTCCGGCTGCAGAATGACGCGAAAATAAGCCAGAGCGTCGCGGATTTCGGCACGCTCGTAGAATTTGAGACCGCCGATAACCTGGTAGGGAATGGCCTCGGAAACAAATTTTTCTTCAAATGCGCGGGTTTGGGCAGCGGTGCGCACCAAAACCGCCATATCGG
>CALYBB010000047.1 GCA_944393715.1 uncultured Alphaproteobacteria bacterium | reverse complement strand
ATCGGCAGTCGGGCCGACAGAATCTCCAGCGTTGTCGCCGGTACAATCGGCAATCACTCCGGGGTTGCGGGCGTCATCCTCGTCAATTTTGAAAATAATTTTCATCAAATCGGCACCGATATCGGCAATTTTGGTAAAGATACCGCCGCAAATACGCAAAGCCGAAGCGCCGAGCGATTCGCCAATGGCAAAACCGATAAAACAGGCACCGGCATTCTCTTTGTCAACAAACAGCAGGATTGAAATCATCATCACCAATTCAACACAAATCAGCAAAACGCCGATAGACATCCCCGAACGCAGCGGCAGATGCATCACCGGATACGGCTTGCCTTTAAGCGACAAAAACGCCGTCCGCGAATTAGCATAAGTATTAATCCGCATACCGAACCAAGCCACGGTATAAGACCCCAAAATACCCAAAATCGACCACGCCAAAACCGTCAACACTTTAGGCAGCGGCGTGGCGTTAAGATAATAGAAGTAATAAAAGATACACGCGGCAATAAACACTTCCAAAACCACCAGCAACTTGGCCTGTTGTTTCATATAAGTTTTGCAGGTCTCATAAATTGTGTGCGAAACATTGAGCATAACTTTATGTGCCGGCATTTTTTTAATGCCAAAAAACTCGCACAGTCCAAACAAAAAACCAAGCAGACAAATTCCCAGACCATAAAGCAAGATCTGGGAACCGGTAACAGCATATCCGAAGATGTCGTACGAAACATCAAGGGACGGAATTTTCAAATCAATCTCCGAAGCAAAAGCAGCGTTGGTCATTGCCAAAAAAGCTGCCGCTGCCCACGCAACAAAGCCTCTGAATTTTTTTAATTTTGTCATATCCGATTCCTTAAAATATTTAAGTTTAACCAAATTAAAATACAACTTGCAGCCCGATAAACCAAAGCCGCCGATTCGTTATATTATGACCCGAATAGTAACGTTAAGAGTCTAAATAATCGGTTAAATAAAAGCAATAAATGGAGAACTCTTTTCTACAACATCATCAACAACGCCACCGCCAAAACCGCATACATCACAATTCCAAAAAAATACATTCTGGCGACCTTAAAATCGGCAGCCGAGGGCATGGCGTTTTCAATAATAATCGTCTGCAAAAGCATATAGAGAGTATAATTCACAAAAGACGGCTCAATCATTGGCAAGGCATATCGGTTAATATAAAAGCCTATCGGCAGCAACAACAACGGCGCTAATGCCGCCGGCACCGCATTATAAAAGGTTATATTGGTAAAACCGACACTCCCCATAACATAACCGCCGTTTTCTCCCCTGCGGGGGATAAGCGTAAAATTGCACGGCCGTGCATTCAAAAAAAGTCCAACAACAAAATGCATCAGTTCGTGCAAAATCGTCCCCGGAATATTTATCAGCGCACTCATAAACATTGATCGATAAGTTGCGTTTTTCAGATGCACCAGCACAATAACCATCAAGATCAGATAAAACCTATTGTTAAAAAACGACTGCAAAAAAGCATAATCATTCAAACTCTCATACCAATGAATCAGCTGATAATACATTCCTTCCGGCATATTATTTCACCCTTTTCAAACTGGCCATTCCGGCGATATAAGTATTCATCAGAAGCTTACACAAATTACCGCGATTAAGTCCTGATTTTCGGTTTAGTTTATTGCCTAAAAGATACCCGCTCAAAGCAAACAGACTCATTTCCAAAACCTTAATTGACAACCTTTTTTCCCTGCCGTTCAGCCCGCCGATAAGCCGCGCTGCCTGCATACCGATAAGAATATCAATTTTTTTAATAATCCGCGCTTCGGCAATGGTGCTTTTGGGAGCATCCAAAGCCAGATGGCGGTTAAACAACAAATGCCATAAGTTCGGATTAGCTTCGACATAAGCCGCAAACACATCAGCATAACGATTCAAATTATTAAACGGATTTGTCGCCAAAACAACCCGCGACATCTGCTGATAAAGCTCCGTTAACGTTGCAACGTTTATTTCAGCCGCAAGTTGATCCATTGTGGCAAACAAGCTGTAAATCATGCCAACCGAAGAATTTGCCCGAAGCGCCAATTTGCGTGCACTCAAAGCACTCGCGCCCTGTTCTTCCACCAGTTTTCGTCCGTGTCTCAGCAGGGTTTCTCGCGATTTGTTTCTGACGAAAGCTTTCAATTTAACATCTTTTAGGATCGTCATAGCTGCACTTTAATAAAAAATTTGCAATTATATATCTAACATCTATACTAAACATATCTTAAACCATGATTCAATTTAATTCTGCGATATTTCAAGGATATTTTAGATGAAAAATTTTCTTTCAATGCTTTTATTGTTTGCCTGTCTGCCAATCTCAGTGGCAACCGCTCAGGATTCGGCGCTGCCGGACAATTTTTTGTTTGACGATTCTGATATTATCGTCTCCGCTCCTGAAGAACCTGAGGAAGAACAACCCGTCATCGACAAAGAAGAAGCGGCCGCCGAAGCCGTTTCTGCCGCGCGGGATTTACTAAACCAGCGACCGGAAAAATTGCGCCAAGCAAACCTTCCCCTGTTTTCAAAATCTTCCAAAACAACCTTCCGTGCCTCTGCCGCACCTACCGAAGCAAACGAAGCGCCTTTCGGATTGTTATGGGGATCTGATATTGCCGGCACACGCGATCAGGGCATCAAGCTTTCCGCTGCCGAAATGAAAGATTATCCCAACAGTTTTTTAGCCCAAAATCTGCCCAAACCCATCGATTTTTTCGAGCAGGTTTACGTCGTTTACGGTGACGAAGACGAGCTCTTTCGTATTTTGGCCTACAGCAAAAAAATCACCGACACTGCCGACGCCGCCAAAATACTGCGCCAATATGACATTTATTCGGCTTTGCTAGAAAAGAAATACGGACATTCGGAACAAAATTTTACGCCGGCCGTCATTACCAAAACCGTCAAAAACGCCCAAGGACGGGATGAAACGGTTCAAGAACCGGCACCAATAGGCAATCCAAATTTTTTATCCCAGCTTCAAAACGGCACAGCGGTCTTGTTTTCCACCTATTACAACGATAATGTCGCTGCTGCTTTGAGCATAGGTGTTGACGGCGATAAAAAAAGTTATATAGTGATAGACTACAAAAATTTAAAAATACTAAAAAAGCAAGAAGCCGATATGCTTGATGCTTTGTAACTTAAAGGACTTTGACAATTATGAAAAAAGTTGCTTTCAGTGGCGCTGCCGGCAACGGTATCAGCCCGCTTGAACAAATTATGGTCTTAAAAGGCTATAGCGTTTATGGTTCTGACCAAAGTTTTGACATCGGTAAAGACGCCGATCGCAAACAAGCACTTGAGCAGGCAGGAATTCGCATTATTCCGCAAGACGGCTCCGGTATCACGCCGGATATGGAATGGCTTTGTGTCTCGGCAGCCCTCAACGAAAGCAATCCAGACATCAAAGCCGCACGGCATTACAATATTCCGATTAAAACCCGTTCGGATCTTCTAAAAGAAATTTTCAGCCAATATCCCAAAGGCATCGCCGTCGGAGGCACAGCCGGAAAAACCACCACCACCGCCATGATCGGCTATGTTTTGGACAAATTGGGAAAAAAGCCTTGCATGATCAACGGCGGCGCTTTGTGCAATTATGCCAATCGCAAAGGCATCCCCAACTACATTTATAACGAAGGCGACATTTGTGTCATTGAAGCAGACGAAAGCGATGGCTCCATCCAAAAATACTTTCCGTTTGTCGGCATCATCAATAACATTTCGCACGACCATACTTCTATGGAAAAACTTTGCGAATATTTCCGCAATTTTGCCGCGCATTCGGTTAATCTGATCGTCAATCTGGATTGCCCCTACTGCGCCAAAATAGACCATCCGCGTCGCAAAACCTTTTCTGTTTTTGATTCCGCTGCCGATTTTTATGCATCAAACATCAAAACGACCGCTGACGGATTAGAATACACCATCTTCGGCCAGACTTTCAAACTCGGCCTTTTAGGAAAATTTAATGTCTCCAATGCTCTAGCAACTATTGCAGCCTGTTCGCTGGTCGATATTGCCCCCTTTGATACCGCCAAAGCATTAGAAGATTTTGCGGGAATTAAAGTTCGCCTTGAAAAAATAGGCACGGCAAAAGGCATCACCGTTTATAATGATTTTGCTCACAATCCCAGCAAGATTGAAGCCTCTCTTTCGGCTCTTAAAGATTATCCAGGACGCCTTATCGCAATGTATCAACCGCACACGCCTTTTTCAGCCGTCAATACCGGAACCGAAGTCGCCGCGGCCGTAGCCAAGGTCTTGGCGCCGGAAGATATCATGATTATGCAGGAAATCTACGAATTAACGCCGAAAGACATCGGTATAACCTCCGCAAACATCATCCGTCAGATCAAAGAAGGGGGGCACAATTTAGCGCTGTTTCTGCCTCGCAAAGAAGACACCAAAAAATTTATTATGGAGAATGTCCGCCAAGGCGACCGCATTGTTATTATGGGCGCACACGACAACTCTTTGGCCGATTTCAGCCGCGAAATTCTAAGCGCCATAGCCGGCTAAAAACCTAAAAAGCTCGTAACATAATTCCAATTCTGGGCATTCAAATGCCCTATTAGTTTTTGGTAAGTGGCAATTCCACTCCAGCCTTTTGAATTAAAAGCCATCATTGAGCCGATCATCCACAAATTCGCCGGCAATAAAAAAACAGCACAAAAATAATAGCCGACCTTAGGCAAGTCGGTTTGCTTTTCATGGATTTGTGATGCAACCGTATCAACATGATAACCGATAATGAACCCCATCAATCCATTGAGAATTAAATTCATCGGCGCAAATAAAGTATAAATGCTTATACCAATCATCGTCAACAAACCAAACAACGGAAAAAAATACGGCGCAATAATTATCAACCAATTGCCTTCACCCTCAAAAGACATATTACCGCCCGTATCATCCGGATTAATGCGCAGTCCTTTAACCTTGTGCAACGTCAACAATGCAAAAAAAGCATGCGTCATCTCATGAGCCAAAACTTCCATGCTGACTCGTGCCGAAGAATCCATAAACGACCGTGAAATAAAAAACAAAAAAAAGCCGCCAAATAAAGCGATATAGCGCCAATCTGCAAAACGAAAAAAATCTGCCGATTTAATAAATGCCGGCAACGAAAAAAACAAATACAAAGCCACCGGCCATTTAAGCAAATTAATTAGTTTATCCAAAATTGCCTGCATAAAAAACTTTCCTTTTTTCTTTTGTAGCAAAAATATCCCATATTTTCATGCACATTATGCAACATATTAACATTTCTTCAATCTTTAGCGTCTAGCATAGACGAAAGCAAAGGCTCAAAAGGAGGGCTCTCAATGCGCAAAGACAAATACAAAACCTACGATTTTCTGATAAACGACGAAGATGAGGCCTTACTGCTCCTTTATGCTCGCGAAAGCGAACCGGAAAAACCAAATATTGAAATCAACATCGACAATAATTCGGCAATCCTGTTTCGCAACAGCGAAGACAGCGTCTTTTTAAGCGGAATTTCTGACGAAATCATCGATTCTCTTCAGGATGCCGACAAACTTCTCATCTGCGAAATCAGCCCAAGCGAAAAAGAAAAAGACACCCAAATTGTCCGCGCCTATGAGGCAGACATAACCGATTAAATTTTCAGCGAGCCAGCTTTGCTGCGGCCGAAAGCAACGTCAACAGAGCATAAGAAACAACCTCCGTCGTCGGCATATTAGTTGTTTTGCAGTCTTTTTCCGCTTTATACAACAACTGCGCCGCATCAAAAAGCCGATCTTTTGACCACCTTCCAAGCTGTGTTGCCGCCATCTCATAACGATAAAACAAATTTTTCGGCAAAACCTTTCTTACCGCTTCCGATATATTCACGCCTTTTTCTGTCAAAGACTTTCCCTCAAGCAGCCTGTTAACATGCCTGATCAGAGCTCTGACAATCTGCACTTCTTCCACGCCTTCATTCAGCAAATAGCTCAAACTGCGCAACGCTTTAAGTTTAAGGCCTGAAAACACATAAAAACACAGATCATCGGTTCCCGACGAAGCCTGATCAAACACCGCCGTGCGCACATCCTCCGGCTCAAAATGTTTTTTCGTGCCAACATAGGTTATTAGCTTTTCAATCTCATTAACATTTGACTTCCGATCTCCGGAAAGCCGCGAACAAAGCAGCATAAACGCCTCATTACCAAATGTTATGCCGTTTGCCAGCAACAAACTCCTTGCCGAGGCAGCAATATTTTCATCTCGATCCTCGTAACAAGCGACCGCCGCCATATCGGGACGACTATTTGCCAACATCACTAAAGACGATTTCCCGTTTAAACTGCTCAAACCTTTAATTATCAGCAGCGTATCCGACTTACTGCCCGCAAGCATCTCGCCCAAAGGTTTTGTCAAACTGTTGTCTGCATCCTTCAGAATAATGACTCTCCGACCACCCATCAACGACTGCCCGTTATATTCAGCGGCCAAACACCCCACATCTCCCTTAACATCGTCCCAATTAAGATAAGCCGTTGCGAACGGATCATTTAAATCCGCACTAATTGTTTGCGTCAACTTTTTAGTATATTCGGCAATCAACCCTTCATTTTGCCCATACAGCAAAAAAGCCCGAATTGCCGCATCACCTTTTTTGAAATACGCATCAATCTGCGCCTGTTTATAAATCATCTCGCCATACCCTGCCGACCGTAAAAATAAGCACCGATACGCAAAGCAATATCATCGGCAATAATTTTTGCCGCATCAGTCTCGGCCTTTTTTTGCGCCATAGTAGTCGAATACGGATTAGCCAAAATATCATAGCTGACAAAAGCAAATGAATCGCCGCTAACTAATTCTTCGCCCCCTTGATACAGCTTATACTCAACCCGATAATCGACTCTTTCACTAGTCGCCGTTACGTCATTGCGCATAGCCTGTTGAACAACATCTTTGCGCACCAGCTTCACATCCAAACGATATTTTGGTCGTGCCGGCACGCCCCGTGGTGTCATCCGATCCAGCAAATTATTACGCAACTGCTGCCCAAAACGATCAGCAATCGTCGAAATTTTGATCTGCGCCATTTCATCAACCGCTGACGAACTGCCCCAAATATCCACACTGTTATTCTGCGCATACATTGGGCTGAAACCGCAAGCAGATAAACATAGCACGGCAACCAAAACTCCGATTCTTCTCATAATCGTCTCCTAGGCGACAATATTGACAATTTTATTGGGCACCACAATAATCTTCTTAATTTCTCGGCCTTCCAGCTGGCGTTTAACATTTTCCATCTCCAGCGCTTTCTTTTCCGCTTCTTCCCGCGGTGCATCCTTAGGCAGCTCTATTGTGCCGCGCATCTTGCCGCAAATCTGAACAGCCACCGTTACCTTGCTGTCTTCAGCTAATTTTGCATCACCCTTTGGCCAACTTTCTTTAACAATCAGCGTATCATGCCCCAGTCTGGCCCACATTTCCTCAGCCAGATGCGGCGCAAATGGCGATAGCAATTTCAGCAACGCTTCATACAATATCGCAGGAATTTTATCTTTGCCGGACAAATAGTTTGTATAAGTCATCAATGACGAGACAGCTGTATTAAAACGCATCTGGTCTATCCGTTCGCTAACCTCAAGAATACACCTGTGCATCGCTCGCAAATCTTCCTCCGAGGGGCTGACATCATAAACCTTTTTAAACAATGCATAAATCTTACCAACAAAACGGTAAACCCCCATCAAGCTTTCATCCGACCACATTGCCGCCTGATCAAACGGTCCGATAAACATTTCATACAAACGGAAAGTATCCGCACCATAGGTATTGACAATATCATCCGGATTAATGACATTGCCGCGCGATTTCGACATTTTTTCGCCATTTTCAGCCAAAATCATACCGTGAGATGTCCTTTTTTGATAAGGTTCCTTAGTTGGCACTAAACCACAATCATATAAAAACTTGTGCCAAAACCGCGAATACAACAAGTGCAGCGTCGTATGTTCCATTCCGCCGTTGTACCAATCAACATTCATCCAATAATCCAAAGCTTCTTTGGATGCAAACTCCTTTGTATTGTGAGGATCGCAATACCTCAAAAAATACCACGACGAACCGGCCCAGTTAGGCATTGTATCGGTTTCGCGCCGAGCATGTCCGCCGCACTTCGGACAAATTGCATTCAGCCAATCACCGGCTTTAGATAAAGGTGATTCACCCTCATCATTCGGATGATAATCCGGCACTTCTGGCAGCTCTAGCGGCAATTCGGATTCCGCTACCGGCTGCCAGCCGCATTTTTCGCAATAAACCATCGGTATCGGCTCGCCCCAATAGCGTTGACGCGAAAACACCCAGTCGCGCAATTTAAAATTAACCTTAGAACATCCAAAACCATGCTTTGCCGCAAAATCAATCGCCTGACGAATAGCATCTTCTTTGTTTAAGCCGTTCAAAAAACCGGAGTTAATATGTTCACCGTCTTCTTCCCAGGCTTTTTCACAAATATCGCCGCCAGCCAAAACCTGCACAATCGGCAGATTAAAAACTTTGGCAAAATCATAATCGCGCTGATCATGTGCCGGCACAGCCATAATTGCGCCAGTACCATAACCCGTTAAAACATAATCCGAAATAAATACTGGAATCATACTTCCCGTATATGGGTTTTTAGCCTTTATCCCTTTGAGTTCAACACCTGTTTTTTCATCGCTCATCGTCCTTTGCAAATCAGATTTTTTTGCCGTTTCGGCAATATAAGCTTTTATCTCTTCCTGATTTTCAAATTGCCCCATATATTTTTGTACCAACGGATGTTCCGGCGCCATAACCATATAAGTAACGCCGAACGCCGTATCCGGACGAGTAGTAAACACCTTCAGTTTGTCTTCGCCGAAGTCAAAATCCAGTTCGGCGCCCTCACTGCGCCCGATCCAATTAATCTGCTGAGATTTGACCCGATCAATAAAATCCACTTCGTCCAAATCTTTAATCAGCCGGTCAGCATATTTGGTAATTGCCAGCATCCACTGTTCTTTGTCACGACGCACCACCTCAGCGCCACAACGTTCGCAACAACCATTGACCACTTCCTCATTAGCCAAACTCACCTTACAAGACGGACACCAGTTAATGGCAACCTTAGCCTTGTAAGCCAAGCCTTTTTCAAAAAACTTGATGAACATCCACTGTGTCCACTTATAATACTCAGGATCGCAGGTATTAAAGCATCTGTCCCAATCAAAACTAAAACCGATTGACTTTAACTGGCGGGTAAAATTTTCAATATTGGCTTTGGTTGAAACCGCTGGATGCACACCTGTTTTAATAGCGTAATTTTCTGCCGGTAACCCAAAAGCATCAAAACCCATCGGATACAAGACATTAAAACCCTGCATCCTCTTTTTACGGGCAATAACATCCAATGCCGTATAAGACCGCGGATGTCCGACATGCAAACCGGCACCCGAAGGATATGGAAACTCAACCAAAGCATAAAATTTTTCTTTTGTCTTATCAATCTCCGCTTTATAGGCCTTTTCGTCTTCCCAAATCTCCTGCCATTTTTTCTCAATGGTTTTAAAATTATACCTCTCTTCCAAACGCCATTCTTTGGCCCATTCTTCCCAACTGTTTTTTCCGTTATATATCTTGCTCATTTTCTTATCCGTTGTTTACATTTGCGCGGTCTTTACCGCAAAATTTATACTAGAAGAAAAAATACTTTAATTTAAGCTTTTTGACAAGAGGCAATTTTTTTGCCTTGTATTTCTCACAGCAATTTTCTAAAATTGCCCCAGACAAATCTTCAACCTCACCAAAAGGAATTTTATGGTCGATTCTCGAGAAATTTCCCTGCAAATTTTGCACGGCATTCTAGAAAACAAAACACCTTCGGCCTTTTCTAAAAGTCGTATTACCCTACACGATGACGACAACGCCTTCATTAACATGCTGGTTTTAACCGCACTGCGTCATCTTACTTATATTGACAAGATTCTAAAAAGCCTGATCACCAAAAAACTTTCAAAACAAAATGCAATCGGCCGGATAGCGCTCATTCTTGGCAGCGCAGAATTATTGTACATGCAAACACCAAACTATGCCGTTATCAATTCCTATGTTAATTTGGTAAAACAAAAAACGGATCGCTACGTCGGCGGATTTGTCAATGCCGTTTTACGCAAAATAAGTGAAAACAAAGAAAACCTGCTGAAAGCCGACAAAGGTGAATTCTTCCCGCAAAGTTTTCGCACGCTTCTGCGGCGCAGTTATTCGCCCAAAATTATTGACGCCATTGAATCGGCATCGATTCTCGAACCGCTGCTTGACATCACTTGTCCAAATGCATCTTCCGCCAAACGCCTCGGAGGAATCACGCTGCCTCTGGGCACGATTCGCCTCGCCTCAAAAGGCAAAATCAACTTGCTGCCGGACTATGACAAAGGCACTTGGTGGGTTCAGGATTTCTCATCCTCCCTTCCGGTCAAAATGCTGGATAATCCGACCGGCAAAAAAGTTCTTGAGCTTTGTGCCGCTCCGGGCGGAAAAACCGCCCAGCTGCTTAATGCCGGTGCCAAAGTAACTTGCCTTGATATTTCCGAGGATCGCCTCAAAATTTTATCCGAAAACCTTTCCCGCCTAAACATGAAGCCCGAAAGAATCATTTGCGGCGACGGTCTAAAATTTTTAGAACAATCCGACGAAAAATTCGACATTATTGTTCTTGATGCACCTTGTTCGGCCACTGGAACACTGCGGCGGCACCCCGAAATCGTTCACCTCAAAACCTCCAAAGATATAGAAACTCAAGCTACATTGCAAAAATTATTTTTGCAGCGAATAGCGCATGTACTCCTTCCCCGCGGAATTTTGGTCTATTGCACATGTTCTTTATGCCGCGAAGAAGGCGAAGACCAGATAAAATCTTTCCTTTCAACCTCTCCCGAATTTACAATCATCGATCTAAAACCAAAAATTCCATCCGAACTTTCTGCTATTGTATCCCCAGAAGGCTTTGTGCGCATCTTGCCGCAACACTTGGAGTCTTTTGGCGGAGCCGATGGCTTTTTCGTTGCTTGTCTGCAAAAGGTCAAATAACATGTTTTTTGCCAAAGATACATCCCCTGCCCCGCTTTCAGATAAAAAATCCGTTATCATCGGCGTTTCTCCCGCGGCACTGTTTTTAGCCGACATCCTGCAAACAAACGGCTGCCTGACAAATATTCTGACAGCCCCGTCAAAACTAAACGACTATCTTGATTTGGCACCCTTCAACATCAGGCCGACTCGTTTCCAGACCAGACACGTTGATTTTCATTTTGCCTCTGCCGCCAAATTTCAGCCAGATTTTTGCATTATGGCATCAACACCGGAAACCGCCGCATCTGATTTACTGTTTCTTTCCGATTCTGCCCTCAAATCCGCACCTATAATTAATTTATCATCATTTTTTAACCATCGTCAGCTATCTCATTTCCCCAAGATCAAAGAAATTCGCGGCTATCTGAATTGCTGCGTTAATCTTGAAAAAAATGTTCTTTACCCTCTGGAATCTTCTCCGAAACTTGACATCTGTGCCTCGTCGGAAACTGCCGAAGAAATCCGAAAGCTGTTTGACGGTTCGCGGCTTTCCATCAATTTTTCCCACAACGGAAAGCATCTCTTTTGGGAACATTTTGCCGTTTTTTTCTTAAGCCGGATTTTATTGCTGATTTACAATATGCCTTTGTCTTCCGTGCTTGCACGTTCCGAACTCAGACAACACGTCAATTCTGCCGTTGATGAGCTTTGTCTTTTGGCAAAAAAGGAAAAAATATCCTTAGATGCCGGTATTATCACGGCACGTCTGTATGCCATCCCTGACGACTGCCCTAACGAAATACATTCTCCCGCAGGTTTATCCGCGCTGATCAACACTCTGCCGGAGATCAACCGCTTTACGACGCCGGAACTTTTTAATCTGTGTGCCGGAGCCGTTAAGAAATATTAGCATAACCTTTCCAATATGCTTGAAGAAAAAAGGCCTCTCGTTTATATTTGCATATATCAAATGTTTCTGAAAGGAATTTGCAGATGGTCAACCAGCTGGTAATTATGGGTATATCTTTCCTTGTTTGCCTGATAATAGCCTCAGCATTCTTTGCCGTCTCCTTCAAAAACGATTTTCTGCGCGAAAATTTACTAACCGCCGCCGTGTCCTCAGAGGCAGCCATCCTCGTTGCCATTGTGCCTTTGGTATTTTTTTTCTGGGTTCCCTATGACTTTGTTGCAGAGATTTCGGTTTGGCGCTATGTAATATCTCCATTTGCCGCTCTGTTAATTTTAATTTCTTTATTAACGCGCCAAAACGGTATTGTTGCTCTAGCTGTTTTGGCAGCATCATCATTAAGTGTTCTGGCAGGAGATATGCACATTATTTTCTTCTCCGACGTTCCGGAATTGCTAAACAAAATTCTTACCATCATTACCCTATGGATTTTTGCTTCTGGCTGGAAGGCTGTTTCCGGTCTCAACCCCTTACCTCAAGCTGAAGGAATAACCATCTGCGGCGGCATCTTAATCTTGTACCTTTTAGGCTTGGCACCTTTCATCTTAGGACTGACGGCAAGCGGTATCCTCGCCATATTAATAATTGCTTACATCCGCAGCGCCAAACAACCCTTCAGCATCGGCAGCTCGCCTTTTCTTGGTTTCATTATTGGATGGCTGGGTCTGGTCTGTGCTGGCGAATATCTGTTGCCGTGCTTCATAATTTTTTCGTTATTCTACCTGCTCGAATTTAGTTTAGCTTTTCTGCGCAAAATAACCTTCCTTCCCCAATATCGCGATATCGCCTACAACACAGCCTCGCTCCAGACTTTTGCCGGAGGCCTTCCTGCTGCGGCAATCATCCGCATCATCTGGGGAACAAATATCCTGATGCTTTTCTTTGGTTTGGCTCAAGTTAACAGCGACAACTCTTTTTCCATTCCTTTTTTTGCCGGCTTGATAGGCATCTGGCAGATTTACCGTCTGCTGAACTGGCAACAGCCTAACCTGACATTAAAAGAAACCAATCAAGAAATTGTTAAGACTATCAAATCGTCGGTCAACAATCTTTTTTCCGGCAAAAATAAAAAGAACCATCGACAGGACAAAAGCTAATGTTTATTACGGATTTTCTAAAACATGCTTTTCTGACCCCTCGCCCCGGCACGACGGAAACATTATCGGAAGAAGAGGCGTTAGGCATCAATTTTAATATTGTTGTTATTGAATTTGCCGAAAATGTTGAACACGCATCCGGCGAGATTTTATCAGCCCTGTTGCGGCAAAAATCTTACTTATCCGTCAGTTATTTTGACGAACCGTTTAATAAGAACTTTCTTAATCTTGAAGGCCGCACCTTTTTTGACTTCATTGACAAAGGCCAAACCATTTTGGATAAAACCAAAGCGGACGT
Organism: uncultured Alphaproteobacteria bacterium; assembly: GCA_944393715.1. Taxonomy (GTDB): domain Bacteria; phylum Pseudomonadota; class Alphaproteobacteria; order RF32; family CAG-239; genus CAZU01. Next base: position 11,619 of record CALYBB010000047.1, on the reverse strand, counting down.
TCTGGTATGGGGTTGCCGTGAACATGATAAAATCCGCTTAAATTTTCAAACGGCATCACAATACGAAAAAGGCAATTCTTCCTTTGTTTCATTACTGGACAGTCTTTACCTGCCGGCATCTTTGTTTGAGCACGCCGAAACCATCCCTTCGTCAATTCTGGAACTTATCTGCGGCGCCATCGTCTCCACACTCGACACGCCAAACAAACAATGTGAAATCAGACAAAAATACCTCCTCAAAAAAATCATTCGCGAACTCTCAATCAACAATTCGGCACAAAATTTAGGAATCGAATATCTGCCCTATATCATGAACTTTCTGGCATTGATTTATCTGAGTTATTGCCGCCATTCCAACAACGGCAAAGAACTTAAAATCGTCAACAATCTGCTTGAAAACGCTATAAAGTACCAAGATTTGATAAAAAATCCGCTACATCTCGGCTGCATCTACAACCACTTTGGCCAACTACACGAACAAGCCGTCAAAAATCTGGATCGTTCTCCTGCCAAACACTACAAAAACGCCATTGGCAGTTACCAGCGAGCCCAAAAATACTTAGGCAAATATATCTACCCTTACGATTACGGTTTCATATCATACAAATTGTCTGACTTATTATATGACTATTGGCGTCAAAAAGAGGATATTCAGGCTTTGCGCGATTCAGTATTTAATCTCCGCGAAGCCGAAAAAATTTTTACCTACACTCTCTTTCCCGAATTTTGGGCAGACATTGAAGGAGAGCTTGGTCATCGGCTAAATGTCCTAAGCCACCTCACTAACAATAACGCCATTGCCGAGATGGCCATTAATGCTTATAAAAACCGCCAAAAAATCATTACCGAAAAACGCGATCCGTTTAACTGGGCCGAAACACAAGAAAATATTGGCAATATTTACTATCGGCTCGGACGCGAAACCAACGACCGAAATTTTTTGGAAGAAAGTCTCGAATATTTTCACGACGCCTTATATATCTTTGAAAACATGGAGCTTTCTGATAATGCCCGCCGCCTAACCATAAGCATTGCTAAGGCCTCGGATTTATTAGCTTAAGCGGATAATTAGCTTTTGCTTTTAGCACAAAAACCCCAATGCTACGCCCAACCAGCAGAGCTGCAATAATGGCATAATCTCTTTCAAAAACGCCATAAAAAAGACACCCGAAACAGGTGTCTTTTTTGCAGACTATTTATAAACATCTCTCTGTCGATATTTGGTATGCAAAAGCTCATGCGCCTTACCTTCACCAGGCTTGCCCAAATACTCGCTGTAAAGCTGTTTAATCGACTGATTGTGATGCGACAACCGATTCGCCGCTTGTTCATCTTCATTATTCAACCCTTGTGAACGCAACCGGCGGATTTCATCATTAATCCCCCACGGCTTAGGCAGATTCGGCATCATCACTTTTGGCTGACCGCCGCCGGCAATACATCCGCCGCGGCAAGCCATCACTTCAATAAAGTGGCACGACGGTTCCTCACCTGCCGCTTCAGCCGCCTTAAGATTTTCCATCAACTCGGCAACATTACCAACGCCATTAACCACCACAATACGAACCTTTGTGCCGTTAATATCAACCTCGGCCGCCTTAATGCCGTCAAGTCCTTCTATATCGTCAAAATTAAGCGTGCCGAGCTCTTGTCCGGTAATATAGAAATATGCCGTTCTGAGCGCCGCCGTCATCACGCCGCCGGTCACACCGAAAATCGTTCCGGCACCGGAATATTCACCTAGCGGACTATCGGCTTCCTCGTCTTTAAGATTATGGAAATTAATACCGCTCTGGCGAATCATTTTGGCCAGTTCACGCGTTGTCAAAACCACATCAACATCCTGATACCCCGAGGCGCGCATCGTCTCATGCCGACGAACTTCCCATTTTTTGGCCGTACACGGCATAATCGAAACCACTCTTATTTTAGAAGCGTCGATTCCCGTTTTTTGCGCATAATATGTCTTGGCCACTGCCCCGACCATCTGGTGCGGCGATTTGCAGCTCGACAAATTAGGCAAATATTCCGGATAATATTTTTCAACATAATCAACCCATGCCGGACAACAAGACGTAAACATCGGTAGATGATCTTTTTCCTTAAAGCGTCTGACAAACTCCGTTGCTTCTTCAATAATCGTCAAATCCGCGCCGAAATTGGTATCAAACACTTTGGCAAACCCCAGCCGCCGCAAAGCCGCATAAATTTTTCCGGTCAGGTTTTTGCCGAACTCATAACCGAATTCTTCGCCCAAAGCCACACGCACCGCCGGCGCAATCTGCACCACAGTAACCAGCTCTTTATCTTTGAGCATATCCCAAACCTTAGCGGTCTCATCATATTCGGTAATTGCACCGGTCGGACAATGCGCGGCACACTGCCCGCATTTAATACACGGTGTATCCGCCAATCTGGCATCATTGGCACCGGTAATCTTGGTTGCCAACCCGCGGTTAAGATAACTCAAAGCCCAGACATTTTGCTGATTCTGGCAAATATCAACACAACGCCCGCACACAATACACTTAAGCGGATCAAGAACAATCGCCTGTGTTGAATCGTCAATTTCTTCCGGTTTTAAGATTTTATGAATTTCATCGCGGTCAACCCCCATCCGCATCGCCATATCTTGCAGCTCACACTGGCCGCTGCGCGCACATTTCAGGCAGTAGTTTGGATGGTTGCTCAAAATCAACTCCAAAACCGTCTTGCGGGTTTCTTGCAATTCCTTATCATTGGTAACCACTTCCATACCTTCGGCCACCGGCGTGGAGCAAGAGCGCATAATCCGCCCGCCAACCTTGACAATACACATGCCGCACCCAGCCGATGGATCGACATCTGGATGTTTGCACAAAGTCGGAATATCAATCTGCACGCTGCGTGCCGCATCCAAAATACTGGTGCCTTCGGCAACGTCGACATCAAAATTATCAATCTTCAATTTTACCATTTTTACTTCTCCTCCGTTGCCGCATGCTCTTCAACCAGTTTATCGGTATATTCTTTTTCATAAAACCTCAAAGTCGATAAAACCGGATTCGGCGCCGTCTGCCCAAGTCCGCAAAGCGAGGCTTTTTGCATCGCCGAAGCGATTCGTTTTAACAGCGCCAAATCTTTGGCGGTACCTTTGCCTTTGTTAATCTTGTCCAAAAGATTGAGCATTTGTTTGCCGCCAATACGGCATGGTGCACATTTTCCGCAGGATTCGTCAACCGTAAAGTCCAGATAAAACTTGGCCAAAGAAACCATATCCGAGGTATCGTCAATTACGATCATACCACCGGAGCCCATAATTGAACCAAGCTTTTTAAGCTCTTCATAACACACCGGCATATCCATATATTCTTCCGGTATAACACCACCAGAAGGTCCTCCTGTCTGTACGGCTTTAAGCTTTTTACCGTTGGGCACACCGCCGCCGATTTCATTAACAATCTCTTTAATTGTCGTTCCCATCGGCACTTCAATCAAGCCGGAATGCTCCACCTGTCCGGTTAAGGCAAACACCTTAGTGCCTTTTGATGTCTCGGTACCGAAAGAGGCAAACCAATCGGCTCCTTTTAACAAAATTTTCGGCACATTAGCCAGTGTCTCAACGTTATTAACGCAAGACGGCTTACCCCACAGACCTTTATTGGTCGGGTAAGGCGGTCGCGGCCGCGGTGTGCCTCTGGCGCCCTCAATAGAGTGAATCAACGCCGTTTCCTCGCCGCAGACAAACGCACCGGCACCCAAACGAATATCAACGTTAAAACAAAAATCCGTCCCCATAATGTTGTTACCGAGCAGTCGATTCTTTTTGCAGGCCTTAATAGCCTTTTCCAACCGTTCGACCGCCAACGGATATTCGGCGCGAACATAAAACCAGCCTTCCGTTGCCCCGATGGCATAAGCGGCAATCATCATACCTTCAATCACCGCATGCGGATCACCCTCCAAAATCGAACGATCCATATAAGCGCCTGGATCACCTTCATCGCCGTTACATATAATAAACTTTTCATCAACCGTCGGCACCTTGGCGGCCAACTCCCATTTCATACCGGTTGAAAATCCGCCGCCGCCGCGGCCGCGCAGACCGGATTTTTTAATCTCTGCCACCACTTCGGCCGGCGTCATGTTTTTCAAAGCTTTTTCAAGCGCCAGATATCCGCCGCGTGCCATATATTCGGCAATATCTTCCGGATCCATATGTCCGGCATTTTTCAAAACAACTTTTTCCTGTTTGGTAAAAAACGGCAGCTCCAAAGACAAGACATGTTCTTCCAACTCAGCGGGAACAGCAAACTCGCTTTCCGTCTGCACAGCCGGCAGCACATACTTTTCCATAATAACTTTAGCCGATTCCAAATCCACCCTCTTAAACAATGCGTCTTTTTTACCCTTAATTTCTACTCGGATCAACGGCCCCTGAGCACAAAGCCCCATACAACCGGTCGCTACCACGCGGATTTTATCTTCAACCTCGTATTCGGCAACCATGTTTTTTATCAAATCCAAAATATCATCGCTGCCCGAAGACTTGCATCCCGTCGAATGACAACAATAAATATTGCACATAAACTTCTCAATCTCGGCTAGCTTGTTTTTGGCTGTTTCGTGAATATCAAATCTCTTGTCCAAATCCATCTCGGCCATAGTCTATTCCTCCTTAAAAGCCTGTCGCCATTCATCCAAAATCCCCGGAACCGCCTCCGGCGTCATCCGGCCATAGGTCTTGCCGTTGACCACGCACACCGGCGCCAAACCGCAACAACCGACGCAGCGCACACTTTGCAGGTGAAACATCTTGTCCGCCGTGCTTTCTCCCTCATTAATACCAAGCTCGGATTTAAACTTCTCCAAAACTTTGTCATTTCCTTTAAGATAACAAGCCGTACCGGTACAAACCGATATAACAGCCTTGCCGGGCGCTTCTAACTTAAAGAAATTATAAAAGGTCAAAACCTCATAGATTCTGGCCAGCGGAATATTCATCTCCCGTGATACATCCATCGCATCTTGCCAATCTATATATCCCTTAACACCCTGAATTTCATGCAAAGCCATAATTAAAGAACCGCGCTTCTTCCGCCATTTGCTGGCAACCTGCGCGGCCTGAGAAACTTCTGCCATTGACATCTCCTTGAAATTTAACCCCGTTTGCCCCGATGATAAATTTAAAACAAAACAACTGCAAGCAAAATCCTTTCATCACCCCAAATTTATTTTGACAATTCACAAAAAATCGGCCATTTTGCATAAATATGCATAAATAGTTTAAACATAAAATAAAACGGTTATACTCTTAGGCTATGAAAAAGCTTAACTCATACATCGCCAAACAGATTATTATCGGCTTTTTGCTGGTAAGTTTTTCGTTGATGTCGATTATCTGGTTATCGCAATCTCTGCGCTTTTTGGATCTAATCGCTTCCGAAGGTGTTTCCATCGGCATTTTTATTCAGATGACTTCTTTACTAATGCCGCGCATCTTTACTATTTTAGCTCCTATATCTTTGTTTGCTTCCGTTTTATTTGTCTACAACCGCATGCTTTCTGATCAAGAACTTGTGGTCATGAAATCAGCCGGCATCAGCCCGTGGCAACTGGCCAAACCAGCGCTAAGAGTCAGCCTTTTACTGGCTTTAGCCAATATCTACGTAATGAATGTCGGCATACCCAAAGCTGAAAACGCCTTCAACGATCTGGAATGGAAAGTTGAAAACAATATTTCACACCTGATGCTTCGCGAAGGAGAGTTTACCTCTCTGCAGTCAGGACTGACTGTTTTTGTTACTGCTCATGAAGATAACGGTTCAGTCAGCGGCATCTTAATCAATGACGAACGCAACCCCAAAACCAAATCAACCGTTTCCGCCGAAAAGGGTATTATTATCCAAACCGACAAAGGTCCCAGAATTGTTTTGATTAACGGCAGTCGTCAGGAAATTAACCTGCAAAACAACAACTTTTCTTCAGTAAATTTTGAGAAATATTCCGTTGACTTCGGTCTAAAAGAGACCAAAGCTCGACGCAAAAACAGTGTCCGTGTTCGCTCCTTTAGCGAGCTTATAGGGGCGCTTGATGACGATTCTTTGCCGCAAACCGAACGTTATAAGTGGTTTATTGAAGGCAACAAACGTATTACCACACCTCTTTTGGCTTTGGTCTATGCTCTTGTCGCCTGTACGGGACTTTTAGTCAGCAATTTTAACCGCCGCGGCCAAACCAAAACCATAGGTGTTTCCCTAACATCCGTCGTTTTAATTCAAGCCATTGACCTGATTTCCGGAAACCTTGCATCAAAAAATCTGCTTTGGCTTTTTCTAATGTACGCCAATATCATCGTCCCCTTGGCCTGCTGCATATTTCTACTGTCAAGCCCAGCCACGTTGCACCACCGCCGACCGACAGATAATCCTTATCCGCACGGAGGCTCCCATGCTTAAAAAAAAGCTTATGATAGGATGCGCCGTTTTTTTCGCCGCAGCTTCAACCGCAGCACTCGGCGACGACAGCCTTGTTTTGCTTAACACTAACAAAACCGTTGAAAAAACCAAACCCAAACCTCTGACAAAAATTGAGCCGACCCACAACATTACTGATGTTTTCACTCCGCCCGTTGAAAAAGAAACCGATATTCATTTTACTGCCGACGAAATGCAAAATGATTCAGAAAACGGGATAATTACGGCAATCGGAAACGTTGAAATCATCCGCGAAAACCTAACACTAAGAGCCGATAAAGTTGTTTATAATCAAAACACCGACCACATTTCGGCAATCGGCAATGTTATCCTTTTGGACGAAACCGGCAACGTGATGTTCGCCGATCAAATTGACCTGCGTGAACACATGAAAAACGCCGATATAAACAATATCAAAGTCGTTTTGCGTGACAAGACCAGACTTGCTGCACGATCGTTCCGCAAAAAAAATGATGATACCAAAGTTCTGCGCTACGCCGTTTATACACCTTGCGACAACTGCCGCGGCAAATCTCCCTTGTGGCAAATAAAGGCCGGCAAAGTTATTCATAATCCTGAAGATAAAAATATCGAATACCAAAACGCCTTTCTGGAATTTAAAGGAACGCCGATCCTTTATACACCCTATTTTTCGCATCCTGATCCGACCGTTGAACGCCGATCAGGCTTTTTGTTTCCGCGATTCATGAGCAATAATTATCTCGGCGCTGGTATTCAACCGCAATATTTTTGGGATATTTCGCCTCACGAAAATGTTATCTTAAACCCGATTCTAACCTCAGACAAAGGTCTTGTTTACTCCGGAATTTACAGCAGATACTTTACCCGCGGCGAACTTAATGCCTCCGGAACTTTTATGCGTGATGACGACAGCGACAAAAACCGCGGCAACTTGTTCCTGTTTGGACGTTACGAAATAAACGATTACTGGGTAGCCGATACTGATATTAATTATGCCTCAGACGATAATTACCTAAAAGATCTGTCGCTGCCCCAAAAAGATGATTCGTGGCTAACGTCGCGTATTCGACTGCAAGCCTTCGACAACCGCAACTATGCATCCGTCGAGAGCTATTATTACGATATGCTGAGTTATAATCTGCAAGATTACAACACGCCCTACGTTCTGCCGTTAATGAGCTACGAAAACATCAGTTCTCCGGACAAATACGGTGCCTATTTTAAAAACACATTCAATACCGCCTCAGTTTATCACGAAGACGATGACACATCGCACCGAGCCACAATGATCAATTCTTGGAACTTGCCTTATACCAGTCCTTATGGCGAAAAATACCGTTTGGTTGCCTCCTTAAAGTCAGACTTGTACTATATCGGCCAATACCAAAATGAAGACGGCAGCAGTTATACCGGAACTACCGCCCGCGTTTTTCCGCAGGTCGGTTTGGAATGGCGACTGCCTTTTGTCAAAAACACCACTAACACATCGCAGATTCTGGAACCGATTATCGTAGCGGCATTTGCTCCTGATCAAGATAACAAACCAGACAAAATTCCCAATGACGATAGCCAAGATGTTGAAATCACCGATGTCAACATTTTTGACTTAGATCGCTATTCCGGTTATGACCGCAATGATACCGGAAGCCGCGTCAGCTATGGCCTGAATTGGAGCTTTTATGGCAAAAAATGGGGACGCTCTTCCGTCTTGCTGGCACAAACTTATGAATTTGACAAAGATGACAACCTGTTTAATTTGGATAATGAAAAAAATCATTTTTCCGACTACGTCGGCCGTATTTATGCTTCGCCAAACCGGTATTTCGACATGAATTACCGTTTCAAGCTGGACAAAGACACTTTAAGTGTCAACTACAGCGAACTCGGAGCTTCCATTGGCGCGGATATCCTACGGCTGAATATGTCATATATTTATTTTCCAGAAGCCGGAAACTATGCCGACTACATTGACACCCGCCGCAAAGAAATTTACACTGTGCTAAGTTCTCAAATTACCCGCAACTGGGCGGTTGACATGTATAATCGTCAAGACCTAATCAATAACCGAGCCATTTCTAACGGCGCCGGCATCATTTATGAGGACGAATGTTCGCGCTTTGCTTTTCATGTCGAAAAAGAATACTCCGACGACCCTGAAGACGAAAACGAACTAGCTTTTTATTTTTCGTTTTATCTCAAGACCATCGGCGGCATAGGAACAAATTAACTTAAAGGAGAAAATTAATGAAAAAAATATTTTTGGCACTCGGACTGATCTGCTTTTTATCGCAGCCAGCAACGGCGGAAACAGTCAAAATAGCCGCTCTGGTCAACGGAGAAATCATCTCCTCGGAAGATCTGGCCAATCAAGTCAAACTGTTTATGCTAAATTCTCCTATTCCCTATAATTCTGAAACCAAGGACATGATTGACCAGCGCGTCATGGTACAAACTGTTGAACAAAAGCTCAAAAATCAGGCCGCAGCCAAAGAAGGCATCACCGTCTCCGATGCTGAAGCAGAAACTCAAATGAAAACATGGGCCAAAAAGAACAGCCTAAATCTTTCCTCTCTTGATAAACGCGGCATTAATCGTGCGGCTCTGGCTGATAATATCAAATCGGAAATTGCTTGGGTTAAACTTATCCGCAAAAAATATTATCAAAGCGCTAACCTAACCCAAAAAGAAATTGACGAAATGATTGACGAAATAACCAAGGACATGAGCATCAAAAAATATCAGGTGCAAGAAATTTACATCTCGCGCAAAAATGCCAAAGATATTCAGTCTTTAGCCGAGCTTTTGCGCGAAGACCCACGCTTTGATCTTTATGCTGCTCGTTTTTCAGAAGCACCGTCAGCTGCCAACGGCGGTAACCTTGGCTGGATAAATTCTGGCAAAATGCTCTCGGCTCTGGAAATGCGCTTATCTCGTATGCGTCCTGGCGAAGTCAGCGATGCTTTTCTGGTCGGCGACGGCTACTATATTTTGAAATTACAACAGGTCTTTGATCCCAAAAAGAATCCAAATTTTACGCCGAATGCCAAAGAAATAAGATCCTTGCTCGAAAATCAAAAAATGGAATCTCTATCCAAAAAACTTTTGCAGGATATCAAACAAAAAGCCATTATTGAAATAAAGAATTAAGGATGCGCTATGGATATACGCGCCGCTATCGATTCTCTTCCTTCTTTACGCCTAACGGTTGACACCAAAGGTCTGCTTGCAAAAAAGGCCTTGGGACAAAATTTTTTATTGGATAAAAATATCACCGACAAAATTATAAATTTATCGCTCAAAAACCAAAGTCTTGATTCCTTTGCCGGCGCCCATATTTTTGAAGTCGGCCCAGGCCCCGGCGGTCTGACGCGCTCGGCATTACGAGCAAAACCGGCCAAGATGACTGTCATTGAACTTGACGAACGCTGCATTGATATCATGCGAGATATCCAGACAAAAACCGGCAATGTTTTGGAAATCATCAACCAAGACGCCTTAACTTATGATTTTTCGTTCGCAGAAGACTTGCCAAAACACATCATATCCAACCTGCCTTATAATATCTCCGTGCCACTTTTAACCAAATGGCTGTACAATATCGGCGCTTATCAATCTTTGACCCTGATGTTTCAAAAAGAAGTAGCCGACCGAATTTTGGCACCGACCCGTAACAAAGATTATGGCCGACTGTCCGTTCTGGCGCAGTTGCAATGCAAAATCACCCACCTGTTTGATCTTAATCCGGAATGTTTTACACCAGCACCCAAAGTCTGGTCGAGTGTTTTGTTGTTTCGGCCGGCGCCACAACTTTTAGAGGCTAAAGAACTCACCTCTCTGGAAAAATTAACCGCCCAATGTTTTTCCATGCGTCGCAAAATGATTCGCCAAAGCTTAAAAGTTGTTAAGAACCTCGATTCTGTTTGCGCAAAAATCGGCATTACCCCGACCATGCGCCCCGAAGAAATCACCCCGCCGCAATTTTTGCAATTGGCGCGTTGTATTTTCTAAAATCTAATTCATTATCCGAACCTACCAAGCTAGAAAGGGATTCGGACGAAGTCCATTGCCCGCAGACACAAAAAACCGTCCTCTTACCAGAGAACGGTTTTCATTAATTGGAGCGGGCTCGAGGATAAAAACAACCGCCGCTCCGGTTGTTTTTACCGCAAGAGGCGATGTTTGGTTATCTTTGCAAGGTGGCTAAACCGCCGCCGCAAAGATTAACAAACGAGTGACCGACGCGCGGTTGGTGAGCTACATTTAGCGAACCTACCAAGCTAGAATGGGATTCGAACGAATCCCATTGCCCGCAGACACAAAAAACCGTCCTCTTACCAGAGAACGGTTTTCATTAATTGGAGCGGTCAATGGGATTCGGACCCACGACATCAACCTTGGCAAGGTTGCGCTCTACCCCTGAGCTATACCCGCATCATGTGATGATAGTTAATACCATACTTTTTTTAATTTGCAAGCATTTTTTTCATTTTTATATTTCCGGCAGCATTTGCATATCCATATCCTGCACCACCAAATCAGCCGATGAATATGCCAACACCAAAGACAACACGGCCAAAATACGCAAAGCCCATATAACCCTGCGGTTTCCCCTGAATAAGATCCTGTCTGGCCCATGATTAACAAATAACAATTCCATCATAGCCCAAAATGATGTAAAAATCAGCGGCACAAACAGCATATACGGCGATATCAGTGCCAACAAGAACTGCACCAAACCACGTTTCCAGTAGCGGGCATAAAAATTATGCACCCCGATTGCTCCAAAGAAAAAAGCCAACACGATATAAACAATGCCGTTTTTGGCGGCAATTTTATCCCCTTTACGCATGATTTTAGCTGCCAGTCGATGTTTTTGCTCAACCAGTTCTTCTTCCGAAATAATATGCCTGTCTTTCAACTCCTGTAATTTTTCAGCATCAAGCATTTCAAACCTCCTATCCTCTCAATTTAAGATAAAAAGTTTAACAACGATTTAAACCCTTTATTTTCAAATCTTCTTTATTCACTGTTTCTTTCGCCGGCAAACATATATAATTACAGCAAAACCCGCACAAGGCGGGCTTTGTTGTAAATGGCGGATAGAGTGGGATTCGAACCCACGGTACCCTTTGGAGGTACACACGATTTCCAATCGTGCGCCTTCGACCACTCGGCCATCTAT
>CALYBB010000046.1 GCA_944393715.1 uncultured Alphaproteobacteria bacterium | reverse complement strand
CATTCTGAGGCGCGTCCTTCCCTTCTGTCATTCTGAGGGACGAAAGTCCCGAAGAATCTAAGAGATCCTTCGCTCCCGCTCAGGATGACGGGAAAAGAGTCATCCTTTTCATTTTGTCATTCTGAGGCGCGTCCTTCCCTTCTGTCATTCTGAGGGACGAAAGTCCCGAAGAATCTAAGAGATTCTTCGCTCCCGCTCAGGATGACAATAAAAAAGCTCAGAATGACGGAAAGACAAAAATGTTGCAAAAAAAGGAACCTTTTTTTGCAACATTTTCTCTCAGGATAACATGCAATGGTTAAAAAAGCAATAACAATGCATAATAGATTGATTAATCTATCTTTATCTGCACAGCAATTCCTGTGTATAAACAAATTTCTCTTTCCTCAATATGTTGCAAAAAAAGGTTCCTTTTTTTGCAACATATTGAGGGAGGGATAACATGATGAAAAAATATTTATTGCTGGCCAGTGTTGTTTTAACCGGTGCTGCGATCGGCGGGGCTTATGCCTCCATTGATTGTTCGACCCTGCCGTCTTGCAGCGAGCTGGGATATAGTATGACAGCTTCTGAATGCGGCAACATGTCCAAGCTTAAATGCCCCTTTGGCGAATATTATTTTTGCCCGACCGAACTAGAAGAAGCCAAAGAGGTTAACTGCGAAAGCGGAAGTATTTTATACGATGATTTTAAGTGTTATACGGGGTTTCCGACGGATAAGGTTCCCTTAGGCGTTGTTTTCGACGACGAAAATAAACTGGCTGTAACATTTGATGAAGGGGATTATACTTCTTGGGAAAAATGCAAAACAATCAACAATCTCGGAGAAAATAGTGAATGTCAATACGATACAGCGGACATGCCATTTAAAGCGTGCAACGCTGTTGGCGGCTGTTCAGGCTCGGGCATTTGTAATACTAACCATCCCAAATTCGAAAGCGGTGAATTTACTAAAAGTCCTGTCCTTGATGCTTGTAACGCCGCGGGGCATGATCCTAAAGGATATATTACTTTTGTGCCCAATGTTAGAGAGCTACTGAAAATATTCAACATGAAAGATAAATTTAACGAGGCTCTTAAACAAGTCAGAAAGCATTATAGCTCGTATTATGACACTTATAACTCTGACGAAATACACACCACAGGCTTCTATTGGTCATCAGATGTATACGGTGAAGATCATGCTAACGCTGTACCTAACCTTAAACCCAGCTCTTATGACTATGAATTTCTAGTAAAAGCAATTCCAGGCCCTACACGGTGTGCTTTTTATTACGACACACTCAATCAAGATAATACATGGCTCGAAGAAAAATGCTCAGATAAATGGACAGAGAAATAGCTTGTTTTTTGCCGCAAATTGAGGGAGAGATAAGATGATGAAAAAATATTTATTGCTGACCAGTGTTGTTTTGACCGGTGCTGCAATCGGCGGAGCTTATGCCGCCATCGATTGTTCAATTCCACCGTCCTGCAGCGAGCTGGGATATAATAAGACAGCTTCTGAATGCGGCAACTTACCCAAGCTAAAATGCCCCTTTGGCGAAAATTATTTTTGCGCGCTCGGAAATGGCAGCTCAACCGAACCGGAAGAAATTCCGGAAGAAGTTAAAGAGGTTAACTGCGAAAGCGGAAGTATTTTATACGATGATTTTAAGTGTTATACGGGGTTTCCGACGAATAAGGTTCCCTTAGGCGTTGTTTTCGACGACGAAAATAAACTGGCTGTAACATTTGATGAGGGAAGCTACACTTTTTGGAGTGAATGTCAAACAAACGACTATTATAACTGGTGTCGATATACGGCTACGGATTCGCCATTAACTAATTGTTCTTCGGCTGAAGGCTGCAATTCTTTAGGTGTTTGTAATAGCTACCTTTCAGGAATCCGAGGCGAACAAAATTACGGTTACGTACTTGGTGCTTGTAACTCCGCGGGGCATGATCCTGAAACATACACCGTTTTTCTCCCCAGTGCTAAAGAGCTACTGCAAATACTAGCCATAAAAGATCAATTTAACGAGGCTCTTAAACAAGTCAGAAAGCATTATAGCTCGCGTTATTTCACTGATACCTCTGGCGAAATACGCAACAAAGGCTTTTATTGGTCGTCAGACGAAGCCAATCGGGATTATGGCATAGCTGTAACCGCGGCGACGGGAAACATCGAATTAATGCCCAAAATGAATTTAGGCTCTACGCGATGTGCTTTTTACTATGAATCCAATCAGGAGGATGACGCCTGGCTTGAAGAAAAGTGCAAAAATGAATGGCAGTTAGATTGATTTATCGTTTTCTGAGGTGCGCCCTTCCCTTCTGTCATTCTGAGGTGCGCCCTTCCCTTCTGTCATTCTGAGGGACGAAAGTCCCGAAGAATCTAAGAGATTCTTCGCTCCCGCTCAGGATGACAAAAAAAGAATGTCATGCCGCCGAACGAAGTGAGGCTCAGGCATCTTCAAATTATTATAAACAGCGGAAGATTCCTAATCCTCGGCCTAAGGCCTCGGAAGAGTGATGCACCTTTTATCATTAGGATCTTTTACAAGCCGCAACTCAACCAGCTTTCTTCTTCTGGCGAATAAATTTGGGCTCTTTTTTGTCATTAATAACTTTTTCATCAATGACAATTTCTTCCAAATCATGCTGATCCGGCACCGCATACATCAACTCCAAAAGCGCCTCTTCCATAATCGCGCGCAAACCTCTTGCACCGGTTTTGCGTTCAATAGCCTTTTTAGCGATAGCTTTTAATGCGCCATCAGTAAAAGTAAGCGTAACCCCTTCCATATCAAACATAGCCTTATATTGCCTGACCAGCGCATTTTTCGGCTCGGTCAAAACTCTGACCAATGCCGCCTCATCCAGATCATCCAGAGTCGCAATAATCGGCAACCGCCCGACAAACTCGGGGATCATGCCATACTTCAACAAATCTTCCGGCTGCACGTCTTTAATAATTTCGCCGACATTGCGTTCTTCTTTTGGAGCGATTTTAGCGCCAAAACCTATTGATGTCTCTTTGCCGCGCCGACCGACAATTTTTTCCAATCCGGCAAAAGCACCGCCGCAAATAAACAAAATATTAGTCGTATCAACATGCAAAAATTCTTGCTGCGGATGCTTGCGCCCTCCTTGCGGTGGCACATTGGCAACCGTCCCCTCAATAATTTTCAACAATGCCTGCTGCACCCCCTCTCCCGAGACATCACGTGTAATTGAAGCGCTGTCAGACTTGCGGGTAATTTTATCAATCTCATCAATATACACAATGCCGCGCTGCGCTTTTTCAATATCATAATTGGCATTCTGCACCAATTTTAAGATAATATTTTCAACATCCTCGCCGACATATCCGGCCTCAGTCAATGTCGTAGCGTCAGCAATCGCAAACGGAACATCCAAAATCTTAGCCAAAGTCTGCGCCAACAATGTCTTGCCGCTGCCGGTAGACCCGATCAAAATAACGTTTGACTTGGCAATCTCAACATCATTGCTGGCCTTTTTGGAATTCAAACGTTTATAATGATTATAAACCGCCACAGCCAAAACCTTCTTGGCCAGATCTTGTCCAATGACATATTGATCCAAAAATTCCTTAATCTTTGAAGGCGACGGCAACCCGTCAAACATCACCTTGCCTTCATTTTCCTCAATCTCTTTCATTTCATCAGAGACAATACTGATGCAAACTTCAATGCATTCATCACAAATATACACGCCGCGACCGGCCACCAACTTTTTAACTTCGTCCTGACTTTTGCCGCAAAACGAACAACGCAATTTTTCTTTATCGTCAGCCATTTTCTTATTCCCTATTTGCTCAAATCGTTGCGTGAGGCAACCACATGATCAATCAAGCCAAATTTCTTAGCCTCCTGAGGCGCCATAAAATTGTCGCGCTCCATTGCCTCTTCAATAACACTCAGTTTTTTTCCGGTATGCTGGGCATAAATCTGATTCAGGCGTTTTTTCATATCCAAAATCTCTTTGGCATGAATTTCAATATCCGTCGCCTGCCCTCTAAACCCGCCGGAAGGCTGGTGGATCATAATCCGCGCATTTGGCAGGGCAAAACGTTTTCCTTTGGCGCCACCGGCCAACAGCAGAGACCCCATCGAGCAAGCCTGACCAATACACAGCGTATTGACATCACAGGATATATATTGCATCGTATCATACATCGCCATGCCGGAAGTAACCACGCCGCCCGGAGAATTAATGTAAAGAAATATATCTTTTTTGGGGTCTTCGGACTCCAAAAACAACAGTTGAGCACAAACCAACGACGAAACCTCATCATTGACCTCGCCTGTCAAAAAGATAATTCGTTCCTTCAAAAGCCGAGAAAAAATATCAAACGACCTTTCGCCGCGCGAAGTCTGTTCAATCACCATCGGTACCAAATTGTCGCGGATTTCATTCATCATGTCTGCACTCTCTCCATCAATTAAAAGCGTCGATTCTCAACATAGTTTATAGCATCATATATTCAATATTTGATTAAGAAAAGAGTTTTTTACCAAAAACGCCGCACAAAGAGCTACTAAAACATTCTTCCTATTTAAACCTGTCACCTCGCCTTTAACCAAGCACACCCCCAATAATGTCATGCCTCCGAATACCCCCCCCAATAATGTCATGCCTCCGAACATCCCCAATAATGTCATGCCGCCGAACAAAGTGAGGCATGACAGTTTAAATGTTACGGTCATCCTGAGCTTTTTTTATTTCTGTCATCCTGAGCCTTTTTTTATTTCTGATCCTGAGCTTTTTTTATTTCTGATCCTGAGCTTTTTTTATTTCTGTCATCCTGAGCACAGCGAAGGATCTCCTTACCGTCATGTTGAGCGTAAGCGAAACATCTCATTAAATATCGATTCTTCGTCACTCCGTTCCTCAGAATGACAGGAAAAAATGTTCCTCAGAATGACAGAAAAAGAACTTTCCTCAGAATGACAAAAGCAATATCATCCCCCTTCTATTTAAACCTGTCATCGCCTGAGCGAATGTAATGAGCGAGGTCAGCGATCTTCCGCTTATCAAAAACAGTTGAAGATGCCTGATCCTCGGCCTAAGGCCTCGGAGGCATGACAGTTTAAATGTTACGGTCATCCTGAGCCTTTTTTTATTTCTGTCATCCTGAGCACAGCGAAGGATCTTTTTTAATGCAAATTCTTTCACAAAAACACCTAATACGCCACGGCACACCGCGTATTGACAGTAGCAGTCCTCAGATAACCCGTTAAGGATCCATGATCCATACTAAACACGGCTGCAGCTTTGTTACCATATCCATTAGATGACCAATAGATATCACTGATGAGGATAGTGCTGGAATTAGGCAGCGAATTCAGTTTGTTGTTGACTATTTCTTTATTATCATACAACGTTTTCAATTCGCTTGCACTTGGCAAAAAACCACCAAGACCATAACAATACCCTGCCGCCGTATCCGTTCCGCTTCCCATTGCTCCGATAAGTATTTGGGTATTCTCTTGACCATCCGTGCTAGTATAAGTGTAATCACCAGACGTAACATCGGTTACCATGTACCCTCGATCTTCTGCGCCCCATTTCCGTTTTTGTGGTGGAGTCAACAAAACAGCCAACCTTTTTGTCGTATCAAACACCACACCAATCGCATTTTTACCGGAAGGAGCAGATGTATATCTATAACAATTCAAATCATCATATAAAAGAGCTCCGACAACACAATTCTTGCCGGTTGGTTCTTTAACGACACAAAAGAGTTTGCTGTAATCAAAGGGGCATTTCAGGCTGGCTCTGCCGGCGCAATCTGACGCGGTCAAAGTATAGCCGTATTCTTCACAATCAGGCAGGTCGCGACAATCAACCGCCGCATTTGCCATTGAACATAACCCCAAAATCGCCGCGCCGCTAAATAACAAATATTTTTTCATCTTTTGCTCTCCCATTTTGTTGCAAAAAAGGATCCTTTTTTTGCAACACAATAGGAAGTTATAAAAAATGAGCAAAAACAACGAAAAGACGATTTTTAACTTATAAACGAATTTGTTGCAAAAAAAGGATCCTTTTTTTGCAACAATTTTATTTAGTATAGCACAAAAGTGTTAAAAAAACAATAATTTTAACCGAATGCCTTGATTAGTCCGGATTTTTCCCCTTGTTTTTCATCGCCATCTTGTTCTGTTCTGCTTTTTTTTTATTGTGTTGCAAAAAAAGGATCCTTTTTTTGCAACACAATAAAGGAGAGAGCTATGAAAAAATTTTTATTACTGACCAGCGTCGGAGCAATATGCTTTGCCGGCAACGCCTTTGCTGTTGATTGCCGCAGCCTGCCCGATTGTGAAGAATACGGCTATACTTTGACCGCGTCAGATTGCGCCGGCAGAGCCAGCCTGAAATGCCCCTTTGATTACAGCAAACTCTTTTGTGTTCCCGATACCCAAACTTCAGAACCGGAACCAGAGCCGGAACCCGAACCGGAAACGCCGCCGGCAGCTTCAACGGCATTATGTTATGTCGGTGCCGTTTTGTATTCGGATCTTCAATGTTATGACGGAACGCCCAATCTGGAAGCTATCGGCGTCGTTTATGATGTAAACCAAAAGCTGGCTGTTTCCGTAGAAGAAACAGCATCCGACGCACACAATACAAGTTGGAGTCCCCGAGGCGCCGGTTATAAGAGTATTGCAGGTCTTGGTACTGATGGCTACCAAAACACCAAAAAAATTGTCGAAGCCTTCGGCAGCATCGGAGGTTTTGCTGCCAAACATTGTTACCTCAGACAATATGGCCCTCAGAGTTGGTTTTTGCCAAGCCTTGAACAGTTGAGGACTCTCGGTCAAAAGTTAGACACCGTTAATGCGACCCTGCAAAGTATTGGCAAAGATAAAATTGATGGATGGCTTTGGTCGTCAAATGAAAGTAGTTCAACTAATGCCTACGCCATAAGCCTGCCCAGCTTGGAATATCAACTTACCAAAGATCAAAAACAAGCCGATGCCCGATGTGTCCTGATTTATTAAATTGCTTATCAAAAATCCCGAATCTCAAGATTCGGGATTTTTGATAAGAACCAATAAAGCTATTTGTTCAAAATGTCCAAAATCTTTTTGGTGGCATCCGCCGCCGAAATATTTTCAAACACGGCATACTCATTTGACAAGCGGTCAAGCGCCTGCTCATAAATCTGCCGTTCGCTATACGACTGCTCTGCCAAATTTTCGTTACGATGCAAATCACGGATAACTTCGGCAATAGCTATCGGATTTCCGGAATTGATTTTGTTCTCATATTCCTGAGCTCGCCTCGACCACATAACCTTTTTGACTTTTGCTTTGCCTTTCAGCGTATTCATCGCATCGGCAATCGTGTCTGCGTTCGAAATCTTGCGCAGGCCGGCCGTTGCCGCCTTGGCCATCGGCACACGCAGCGTCATTTTGTCTTTGTCAAAATTAACCACAATCAGCTCAAGCTCACTTCCGGCAATAGTCTGCTTGGTAACATCAGCTATTTTGCCGACCCCGTGCGCCGGATAAACCACATATTCGCCGGTAACATACGGATTTTTTACGGATATTTTTTTGTTCATATCTTCCTGCCTGTTGTTAATTAATGGGTTGTTTTTTCCCTTTACGGGCGTTACCATACCACAAAATCGGGTTTAAATCTAGTCAAAAAACGCATATTTTGTCAAAAATTTTTAACTCTATGTTAATATTGAGCATTTTAGAATGGTTTATAGGTTTAAGCAGTTTTGTTTTGCGGGAAATTAAAGATGTCCAAACTCAGCAAATTTCTTTTATATTCTTTTCTTTTTGGGGCAGCACCGGTTTATGCTGCCGTCGCACCGGAATACGCTTCAACCACTTATGTCGAACATCCACTGACCCGCTCCGAAAAAAGATGTATCGACGAAGGCTACAAAATCACTTATGCCAACTGCTCAAATCAAACGGCGCCGGCCGACCGCTGCCCTTATCATGATGCCTACTATCGCAGTTGTTCACAGGAGCAATGGTGCCGCAACAACAACTACACCTTTCTGAAAGACGATTGCAAACTGCCGACCTATCCCGTCAAACTTTGCGACAACAAATACCCGATGTATCGCGCTTGTCAGGAAGACATTGATAAAGCCTGCCGCGATGCCGGTTACAAATCAAAAACCGACTGCCAGCTGACCGACAAACGCTGCCCCTATAATTCCGATTACGGCAAATGTTGCGACGAATGCCCGAGCTTCTCTCACGAGCTGGATAAAATACCGGCCGGCTACATTGCCGACGGAGAAACCTGCACAACCTGTGCCGGCGTTGTCAAAACCAACATCACGGAAGCCCCTTGCGATGGTTATATGTCGTGCCAATATGGCGCCCTGTCTCCGCAAACCCCTTCCTGCCTAAAAGGTAAGCAAATGCTTTATACCGCCTGCAAAACGGCAGAAATGGTCTGCAAAGAAAAAGGATTCTCTCATTCGGCTTGCCAAACCAGCGAAGATGCCGAAGATTGCCCCGAGCAACCAAATTTCAAAAAATGCACCACCAACTGTTACAAACTGGCACAGGAGCTTATGCCCGATACCGATATTATTGCCGAAGATGCGGAAAATCCGGTATTTGATCTGACAAAAACCAAAATCCGCTCTCTTTATGGGACAATATCTCCCGAATGCACCTCAAACATTCGGCCGGAAATCAGGCTGAATATAAACGCAACCTCTCTAAAAATGTATTCTGAAATATTTAACCGCAATATCAGCGACGTCAATTTCATCCTCGTCTTTGAATCCCCCGTTACTTTACCGATAAACGGCAGCCTGCGCAATGTCCGCATCACCGTAGAAGGCGACAGCTCGGACACGCCTTTTGAGGCTCAAAAACTCACTACCAGTGGAACCGTCAGCTTGGTTAATGTGCCAAACATCCGTGCCAATATTGATATAGAGCCGTCGTCAAAATTTATCACGACCGGCAATGTCAACGGCAATATTATCGTCGGCAAAGATGCTTCATTGGGTATCCGCGGCAATCTGAACGGCACCGTCAAAAGCAAACCTTATGCCGAGATCTTAATCAAAGGCATCTTGAAATACAAAGACAACGCC
Organism: uncultured Alphaproteobacteria bacterium; assembly: GCA_944393715.1. Taxonomy (GTDB): domain Bacteria; phylum Pseudomonadota; class Alphaproteobacteria; order RF32; family CAG-239; genus CAZU01. Next base: position 24,003 of record CALYBB010000046.1, on the reverse strand, counting down.
AACAGCAGCCTTGACACGGAGAGTATCGTCTTTGGCTGCAACTCCCGCACCAAAATTGTCGGCGGCCTGATTGCCGAAACCGCCAATATCGTTGTTAAACAACGGGCCATCCTAGACTCGCCCTATATCAAACTGATTTCAACCAGCAACAATCCCGACCTGCCCACCACCCTAAGCAGCCTCCACATGCATCGATATTCAAAACTTGTCAGCATCTACGACAATACGGAATATCCGCTGGCCGAAAACAACAATATTAATTGCGACGACAAATACATCCGCCACTTGGGTTCATCCGTCAACACCGATGAGCAAAGCGCCGTATTGGAGCCGTCTAACCTGATGGAAGATGCTTGGCAGTGCCGTTCATTGGATTACGAGCAGCAAGAATGCGACTCGTCTGACGCTTCTTTTTAGTTGTTGACATTTGGAGAATAAATCGTTTGCGGATTTGCCGGATTTCCCATCAAATTAAAATCCTGCTCCGGATATGACTGAACATCATATACCCGCCCGTTGGCTTCCAGCAGCGTATTCTGAAAATCTTTCCCCAAAGCCTGCGATTCTGCCGGCAAATTTCCTTGGCTTTGCGCGGCTTGCTGCGATACCGCATCATCAGCATTTTGCCTTACCGAGCGATTACTCATTTCCTCCGGAATATCCGCAACCTGCGGCGGCGTATCAGAGACATCTATCGGATCTCCGAGCGGATTCGGTGCACCGTCCGGTTGTTCAACCACAAATTCATTTTGCCCGCCGGTTGCCGTTGCCGCAGCACCAAAAATGACTGTCGGCGGATAATCATTCTTCTCAGGCTCCTGCGCCATGGCAAACAACGCCCAAACAATAGCGCCGCCAAAAATCAGCGCCAAAATTCCATATCTCATTATCACCTCCGATAAAAAGTTGATTATTGTAATATAATCAGTCCTCGGCGCTAAAAAATGTTTTCTAAAAAAATTTTTTTAATGCTTTTTTATCAATTTTATGTTATGCTTATAGAAGTTATGAAGGAGAAAAGAAATGGCAGAAATCGAATCTTTAAGCTCATATGCTCTGGCTATGCAACAGATTCAACTCAGCATCATCAAACAAAATGCCGAGATGCAGCAACAAGTCGTAGAAATTCTTCTTGATCCGAACCGGATGGTTTCTGCCTCTGCCGACAAAGGCACCAACATTGATTTCAGCATCTAAAAAATACTGATCATCATCACAAATGACATCGACAGAACAAAAGCAATAAAATAGCGGACAAAATTCCAAACGATTTTTCCGGCAGTTGCTGACCAGTCGACGTCAACGCCGCCTTCGCGGTAGACTTTTGCAAACATCAGCGTCCATACAACCGCCGCGACAGCCACAGCGCCGTAAAAACGAAAATCACCAAACAATCCGGCTATGGCTTCCGGCGTCATCTTAAACATGGCAAAAAAGCCCGAAAAAACGCCAAAAAGCACAAACGGGCTAAAAATAACTCCGGACGTAAATAGCGCAATCAGCCCCTTAAACATGAAAAGACAACCCTCAACTCATCCAAATCCGGCGGCTTAAATAACGCGTTTCGCCGCGAACAGGAGCCGTCGGCCAAACGCATCGGGTCGTCCCTGCCATCTTGGAATTTTCAGATATCTTAACCCTCTGAGCCAACAAAGCAACCGTCCCCCTGCTTTGAATCCGCGGATTTCTGTCCCTGCTCCAGTCAAATAAGGCTTTTTCAATTTTTTGCCGCATCATCCATGCTCCTTATGCCATAATACTATGCTTTACAGCATAGGCCTTAAAAGTAAACAAAAGTTTAATTTTGAATTTATACACCGCGGCACAAATCATCAATCTTATTCCACAAAGCCTGTCCACAGGCTTTAACTTTGGCTTCATCATCGCCGCAAACCCAGATTCTGATTTTCGGCTCCGTACCTGACGGATGAATCACCACCCGCCCATGTCCGGCCATATCTTGCGCAAATTTGTCAACCAACACCTTAAGGGTCGGATCTCCTGCCGTTGTTTTAACCTGCGCGTTATCAGCAACCTTATAGTTTTCAAAAAACACAAAATCTTCTTCAAACAACGGAAAAATTTCCGAAGCTTTTTTGCCGCTCGCCGCGATTCCCTGAAGCACTTTCAGCGCAGCCATCATCGCATCGCCGGATTGAGCATAATCCAGCAACACCAGATGCCCCGACTCTTCACCGCCGCAAACCCCGCCTTCATCGCGCAGCCGGCTGATTACGTGACGTTCGCCAACCGGCGTAATAAAATACGGCAAACCGAGTATTTTTGTAATATAGCGCTCCAATCCGGTATTGGATAATTTAGTCGAAACAATCGGCCGTGATTGATTTTCGCCTGTTTTTTGCAAATATTCGGCCAAAAAAGCCAACAGCTGATCACTCTTAACCAGCCTTCCGGAATCATCACAGATTTTAATTCTGTCACCATCGCCGTCTGTCGCAATACCCAAATCGGCATGTTGTTCTTTGACCAAATCCATCAAAGCCTCAGGATGCTGCGATCCGCAATCTCTGTTAATATTCATTCCGTCCGGCGTTGTGCCGAGGACAACAATATCTGCCCCAAGCCGCTGCAAAACATTGGGCAATATTCCGCTGAAACAACCATTGGCACAATCAACGGCTATTTTCATTCCTTTCAGATCCAAACCGGAAAACATATTCAGCGCTGCCTGCTCATACCGTTCGCCGGCCGTCTTATCCTCAATCACTCGGCCGATTTTTCTACCATCAAAAGAAAAAGCATTATTAAGAATCATCATCTCCAATGCCGCAGTCGTTTCATCGGAAAACTTGCTGCCGTCGGGAGAAATTAATTTAATTCCGTTATCCTGATAAGGATTATGCGAAGCGGTAATCATCACCGCCATATCAACATCCAGCTGTCCGGCAAGCGTCGTTACGGCCGGAGTCGGAACAATTCCGAGCCGAACAACGTCAACGCCTTTAGCCGTAAACCCTGCTGTCAGCGCCGCCTCAAGCATATCACCAGAAATCCGTGTATCTTTAGCAATTGCAACTCTGCACCGCTGGGTACAAATCAACTCTGCCGCCGCACACCCAAGTTTAAGCGCAAAATCAGCCGTCATCGGAAACTCATTAGCCGCCCCCCTGACACCATCTGTTCCAAACCATTTATTCGTCGCCATGCTTTTTCCTTTTTTTTCAACCAAAATACCTACAGACCCTAATCCTACCGCAAATAAATACAAAATACCAAGAAAAATATCCCATTTATCCGCTGCGGCTTCTGAGATTAATTTTTCACGAACAAAACATTTTTATTGACTTTGCCCGATCCCTCAGGTATAAAAGCCGCAGAATCAATGCCGACATAGCTCAGTTGGTAGAGCAACTGATTTGTAATCAGTGGGTCGGGAGTTCAAGTCTCTCTGTCGGCACCAGTTTTCCAAGGGTTTCAGAGTTTTCTGAAATCCTTATTTTTTTTGGTGCTACACAGGTGCTACATTTTTAAATCCTCTTTTTTATAAAAAATTATAAAAAATCTAACTAATTACAAACTTTAATCACTTTTAGATAAATAGATTCAACAAGCATTTTAATTTTGCTTTTTGACGGTCAAGCATATTAAAATGTTTTTGTGGTTGATTATGATAAGGGAAGTCCATTATCAGCCGACTTCCCTAATAAACTAAACTTATTGCGGTGGTGTAGTTATTCTCCCACCGCTCAAAGCAAATTTAATAAAAGCCGACACAACATCGGCTATTATAAACTATTATCCAAAGGAAATTATTATGAAAATATTTATGACATTTAACCCACATATTGAAAATTTATCACAAAGAAATTTAATGATAAATTTTAGAAAATCACTACAAAAATATTATAGAAAAACACTTGGCTCACGCTATTATAAACACAAAGATAGACAATATCAAATAGGTGTATTTCAAGAAGTAGGGTCTAGGGACTTCAAACAACCACATTTACATATCATCATTGATTTACCACTAAACAAGGTCAAAGAACTACACCACTTTTTAAGTAACGACCTTAAAAACATTTATCCATCATTAACCACAGATTGCCAAATTATCAAATCTGGCAAATATGACGAGCAAAATGTTTATGCTTATTGCCTAAAAGAGGGGCAATCTATCACAACAAATTCAGACCTATATTTGCCAATTACAGATTTTAATTGATAAATATACAAAAAGGAGAATATATGAATTTAGAGAAAACCGCAATAAATGACCGCATAGCAGCACTAATGAAGGATAATAAGGCGATCCAACGACAAACTAAAATATACCTCACCAGAGAGCGAAAAAAAGGCATTAACAGATAAAAAATCTAAAAACAATGACGAATTAAGACAAGCCAGAACTAAACGCTATAATTTAGAGCAAGAAGAAGATGCCGAATTTATTAGAGAATGCTGTCAATATCTTCAAAAATTAGGGATAGTAAAAAGTCAAAGGCAATTCAGCCAACAATTTTTAAATAAAAGCCAAGATTATTTAGGTATGCTAATCTGTGAAAGAAGACAACCACCCATTAACATATTACATAGATTAGTTCAAAATCTGATTCAAATTCAGCCGTTATATGAAGAAAAATATACCATCAGCAATTATTTAGATATTCTCATTAACCGAGGTAATCAGCTAATCACTCAAAAATTACTAAAATATCTATAAAATAACCCTACATTCAATTTTCGTTAATTGGTGAATTTTAATTTTTATAAAAGAAAATTAAGGATAAAAAATGGAAATAATCAGAGCATATCAGCAACTAATGACATACAATAAAAAATATTCATATATCCAAAGCGATGGTAAAATTGTATTCAATAATAATTGGGCTTGGATTGTAGTATTCCAAGCCCTAAATAAACATAATTTTGCTATTGTTAAATATTTTAATGGGAAATATTCGGTGGTGGAAATGTAGGAATTTATTTGAAAATTCTATCATCTCCTAACATATTTTTAATATTATCAATATGTTTTTCTTCAATATTATCTTTACCCCCATTCGCAACAGCTTTTTTCAAAAGATTTACAACATTACGTTTATCTTTATAATTAGCAACAGGATTATTTTGTAATATACTTTCTACAACATCAAGAACTCTATAAGATTTAGTAATAAATGTGTTTTGAGGGATAAAACTAATATCTTCTAATCTACAATTACCATAAAAGACAATAACAGAATAAAAAGGGACTTTTTCTTTCAAAATTCTTTGTAATTGAGATATATGAGATTTATTTTGTAATACAGGATTATAAAAGCGGTGTTTTTCTCTACCATAAGATAATACCTGCGTCCATTTTTGTTGATTACCTTTTCCATATATCCAACCACTATAATCTTTTACTTCAAAAACAATTATACCAACACTTGTAGCGACAACAAGGTCAATTTGAGATGTTTTTCCATCTGGTTTAAATATGTATAGGTCGTGAAATATAGTTTTTGAATTTATACCGTATTTTAATAAAGTTAAAATTAGGAATCTTTCGGTAGATGTCCCTCTAAATATAGGTGTTACACTACTAATTAAATCAATGTTTTCTTGTCGTTGTAATTGCTCTCGTATAACATCCCTTTTGGCTTTCTTATATGAGATATAGCCAATTAAAAAGAAAATTAGTATAACAACAAGTAATTCAGACATATTATGTATATTACTTCGCTACATATACATCAGACGAACTTGCTGCTGCTTTACAATATTCTAACATTGCGGGTGTCATATTATTTGGATGAGTAAATTCACATCTAAAACTATTACATCCTGATAATAAAACTATTACAAACAATAAAAAAACTTTTTTCATTTTTATACCTCTTGCTATGATTTAGGCATTTGTATGGTGGCAATATCATCAAGATAATACATTTTTCCAGTTAGAGGGTCAACAAAAAACCATCCTGCTATAAAACCAAATACGAAATTACCAAACCAATACCAATTACTTATATGCCAATCAATTGTTGTATATTGAGTGACATAACCGTTTTTTGATGCTTTTACATAATATTTTTCAGGACTAAAATATCCTTTTTTTGCTGTTTTTAACCAAACAGTTGTTGGTGTTTTTCCTGTATAAACAACAGCTCCATCAGAATTCGTAATTTCAATATCAACATTATCTATATTTGCTTGAATGGGGATAATCTGACTACTGTCACGCATAACAGTAGCACACCCCATTAAAGTTATTGTTAATAGAAGCATAAGTCCTTTTTTTATCATACCATCTCCCAGAATTTAACATTTTAGAACAACATAGAAAAATATATTACAACACACTAAAATATAAATAATTAAAAATCAACAAAATATCTAATTTATCTAAAACAAAAGGCGGAATAAATCCGCCCTATATTACGCTTTTAATACTTGATATAATAAACCTCTACTAATTCCATATTCTTTTGCTAATGCTGTGGCATTGGTTTTTCTATCATTCATTCTATTTTGTATTTCTTTTATTTGCTCTGCTGATAGTTTTTTCTTACGCTCTTTTGAATATTTGCCAGCAATTTTTGCACAACGGATACCCTCTCTTTGAATTTCTAATAGATTTTCTCTATAAAATTGATTGATAGCACCGAGCAAAGACTTAAATGTCAATACCTCACTCTGCAATTTTGACTTTTTGAAAACCTAATCTCTAATAAAAGCTTATCAAACAATATCTAAACTTAAATGCAATCAAATCAGTAAATATTAAATTTTTGCAACTGCAAACTAATTAATAATTAAATTTTGTCAAAATAAAAAGCCATAATTAATTCATTCTTTTGTACCTGAAAATTTCTATTTTCGCAATAAATTATTACCTAAAACAACATAATAAATTGAAAAACAATAATATTTTTCTGAAAAGCACTTGCGTTTCTCCTTAGATATGTTAACATAGAATATTGCCGCGTTGGCGAACCAACCTGTGGATCTGGAGCTATGGTTTTGGGATGGGTTAAATGTCAGCAAAATCGAGAGATTGAAAAGCTGGGCGGCAGATTAGATATGGAGGCCAAAGATATTGATGAGATATGTGTCTGCATGACTTATACGCAACTTAGCTTATTAGGCCTTATTGTTCGCGTTATTCACAGTAATAGCTTATCGGGAGAAATCTTTTCCACTTGGGATTCCCCGAATTTACAAATGGCAAACCTCGCAGGCTATTTTAATTAAAATCAGATTCTTTTATATTTAATATAGTCTGTAATAAGCTGGAAGTAGCTTATTTTAGCGTGGTAGTTCGGCAAAAAATCGCTAAAATTTTAAGATTAACATATTGATTTATAAAGAGAATATTTTACAAACGCAGTCGATTTGTAATCAGTGGGTCGGGAGTTCAAGTCTCTCTGTCGGCACCATAAAAAAACGCCTTTCAGGCGTTTTTTTATGGTCGGCAAAAGGCTCCCAAACATCCCTATTTGCCAAATCGCTTTTTCTTTTCTTCGGCCAAGAGTTTTTCCTCCATCATCTTATCCCAAGAGCCTCTTTTAACCGCTTCCGTATACATATTGATTTTGTAATTAATTTTGTCCAGATGTTTGCGATAAAGAGCAATTTGTTCCTCCACTTTTTGTTTTTGTGCCTTAAACATATCCAACCGCTGTTGCAGGGTCGCATCGCCTTCAATATACCAGTCAATATATTGTTTAATGCCTTTAAGCGGCATTCCAGTCTCTTTCAGGCATTCAATCATTGCCAGCCAGCCCAAATCATTATCGCTGAAAACCCTCAAACCCGAAGCATTTTTACGTACAAACGGCAGCAGTCCTTCTTTTTCATAATAACGCAACGTATGCGTCGTCACATTCATCATTTTGGCCGTCTGCCCAATAGAATACCCCATATTTGCAACTCCTCTCACCATATTTTACGCCATAATGACGCAACATCTTTAAAAGTCAAGCAAATAATCGGACTTAAAGCTAACTCTATATTATGTTTTTTCAGTCTGCAAAAGAGACAACAATAAAGAATCAATAAAATCAAGCTGTTCAGAAAACATTATTGTTTTTTTAACTCTTATATGTTATCATAAAGAAAAGTGTTGCAAAAAAAGGAACCTTTTTTTGCAACAGGAGAGGAGGACAAAAGATGAAAAAAATTTTATTACTGACCGGCGCTGTCTTCCTAGGCCTATGCTCTGCTGCCAATGCCGCAGTTGATTGCAGCACGCCGCCGAGTTGCGATGCTCTCGGATATTCCGAAAGCGAAGATGCGTGTTCCGGACAGCGAATGCTCAGATGCCCTTTTGACACAACCAAAGTCTTCTGCCCCGAACCGCTCAAACAGACAACTTGCCTGGTTGGCTCGATTTTGTACGACGACAAAAAATGTTATGACGGCACTCCTAGCGGCAAAACCCCGCTCGGTATCGTGTTTGACTCGTACAAACGCCGCGCCGTATCCCTAACCGCACCCGTCCCGTCTCTTCCGTGGGGGGGTTACGGTACCGACATAAGCAATTTAACAAACTGTATTGCGGAAAACTACAGAACATGTGACATTGATGGTCAAGTCAATACCCAAATAATTAACGCCAAAATCTACGGCTCCGCTCATGCCGCCGGTTTTTGCGCCAAAGAAGGCGGCTTTCTGCCCAGCATGTACGAGCTAAAAATGCTATACAGCAACAAAACATATGTCAACAACGCCATTCAGACCCTGCCTAATCCCGACACTATTTTGATCGGCAACACCAATTATTTGTGGTCATCAAACGAGATTGGAGATATTTCCGCGCATACTATGAATTTATCAGACGGCTCCTTCTACTTTAACTATAAAGACAAAACCTACTCTTTTGTGCTCACGCGCTGTGTCTACGCCTACTAGGGTTGCCTCTGGAGCCAATTTGTTCTGTTCTCAAAACCTCTTGAACCGCCGTGTTTTGGCTAAAAACACGGCGGTTCAATTTGACATCGACGGCGCCAAAATTCCAGCACTATTCCTTATTTATCGCCCAAATCAAGCTTAATATGCAATTCTTTCAGCTGTTCTTCGGTCGGCGTATTCGGCGCCTGCATCAGCAAATCCTGCGCCTTTCCATTGAGCGGAAAAGCAATAACGTCGCGGATAATCTCTTCATCAAGCAACAGCATAACCAACCTGTCAATACCATAAGCCGAACCGGCGTGCGGCGGCGCCCCAAACTTAAAAGCATTGATCATGCCACCAAACTTATTGTCCACCACGCTGTTGTCATATCCGGCGATTTCAAAAGCCTTGTACATAATCTCCGGCTGATGGTTTCTGACCGCGCCCGACAACAACTCGACCCCGTTGCAAACAAAATCATACTGATACGCCAAAATATCCAGCGGATTTTGATGAAGCAACGCATCCATTCCGCCTTGAGGCATCGAAAACGGGTTGTGCGAAAATTCAACCTTTCCGGTCTCCTCATTTTCTTCATAAAACGGAAAATCAACAATCCAGCACATTTTAAAGCTGTTAGCGTCAACCAAACCAAGCTCGCCGCCGACTTTGTTACGCAGCCGACCGCTGAACTTATCAAACCTCACACCTTTGCCGGTCATAAAGATAACGGCATCGCCTTCTCCAACGCCGAACTTCTCCTTCAATTCATTCAATTTAGCCTCGCTCAAAAGCTTAGCAATTCCTTTAGCGCCGGCAGCCGCAAACGCCACATACGCAATACCGCCCATATTTTCTTCTTTGGCATAAGCATCCAGCTTGTCAAAGAACGAGCGCGGCTTTTCGGCAATACCTTTAACCGTCATTGCCTTAATAACCTTGCCCTCTTTGGCAAAAGTATCATAAACCCCAAACCCGCTGTTGCCAAAGAACGCCGTCGCATCCTGCAACACCAGCGGATTACGCAAATCCGGCTTATCCGATCCGTATTTAGCCATCGCCTCACGGAACGGAATACGCAAAAACGGCGCTTGATCAACCGTTTTGCCGTTAGCAAACTCATTAAATATCGCCCCCAGTGTGTGCTCAATCACTTCAAACACATCCTCCTGCGTGGCAAAACTCATCTCCATATCCATCTGATAAAATTCGCCGGGACTGCGGTCAGCACGCGGATCTTCGTCACGAAAACACGGTGCAATCTGAAAATACTTGTCAAAACCCGAAACCATCAACAGCTGTTTAAACTGCTGCGGCGCCTGCGGCAAAGCATAAAATTTGCCCGGATTCAAACGCGACGGCACCAAAAAGTCGCGCGCACCTTCCGGCGACGACGCCGTCAAAATCGGTGTCTGATACTCCGTAAACCCCTGCTCGCGCATTAACTCACGCGAACGCTGAATCACCGCCGAACGCAGCAAAATGTTTTTATGAATCCGTTCTTTGCGTAAATCCAAAAAACGGTATTTCAGGCGGATTTCTTCCGGAGCATCGTCTTCCACCGCAATCTGGAAAGGCAAAACTTCCGCCGCCGAATGTAATACCAAACCGGTAACTTTAATTTCAATATCGCCGGTCGGCATATTCTTGTTGATGCTTTCGCGCAAGACAACCTCGCCGTCAATACCAATAACCGATTCCGGACGAATGGCCTCGATTTTTGCAAACAAATCGGAACGACTGTCAAACACGCATTGCGTAACACCGTAATGGTCGCGCAAATCAACAAAACATAAATTGCCAAGGTTGCGTTTACGCTGTACCCAGCCGGCCAGCTTAACTTTTCTGCCTATATCCTCTTTCCTGAGTTCTCCGCAGGTATGGGTCCGATAAGTTTGCATCATAAAAATCCCTATGCTTTATATTATTTAAGTCTCTTAGTTTTAGTCTCAAAAAAGCCAAAAATCAACTCAAAAAAACACTTCTGCAGCACACAAAAAGAGACTGTCTCTCTTTTCCAAGAAAACAGTCTCTTTTTTTTCTTTCGTGCTCTTACAGATTGGTATACCGCACGGACATTTTCGTGACACGCTCAGGCTCCGCCCATTTGATGATACCATCCATTGTATCATTCCATTCCGGAACCCCAAGCATCATCCCTCTGTACTTCGGCGCTCTCTCCGAATTAAAGCTCATAACATGCACAGTCCCACTTTTGCCCAAATAAACAAACGACTTGATAAAAACGGAATTATCGCGATAAATCGTTTTTAACATTTGCGCATAAGCAGCCTTCCACACATTGAACTTCTCAACATCCATATTGGGCAGTTCAAACTTCACCTCATCCACCATATACCATTCGTTGCGAGAACGCTTAGGCAGATGATCTTTGTTCTCCTGCACGACATAAGCCGGATAGAGAGAATACTTCTCCGCCAGCATCGACAAGATTTCAACAATAGGACATTCCTTTTTCTTAATTTCGAAAAAGATGACCTTATCTTCTCCATGCGGCGTAACTACGAAACCGTTGCGGATTCGCCTACCATAAGTCGAAACGACTCTTTTTACTGTCTCCAGCACCTCAGGTGCGGCAGATGCATCTATTAAAGCATACATCTGCAATGCTTCATTTACCATAGGATAAAATAATTAATTAAACAATAAACAACAAGGCTCCTAAGAACCTCTTTTTTATCTCTTTTTCCGTATAGGAAATATATGTCAAAATTTCTATATAAATTATAATTAATGTGCCTCCTTTATAATCCGCTGTCAGACAAAAGCAAGCTTTTTTTTGCATCAAATTAAAAAAATCTTAAACTTGGTAAGTTAGATTGAGCAAATAGGCTAACCAAAAAACATCAAAAAAACATGCTGTTGATTGAAAAAAACGAAGATTTAAAAACTTTTTGCAAAAAATTAAGCGACAAAGATTTTATTTGCATTGATCTGGAATTTTTGCGCGAGCACACCTACTTTGCCAAACTTTGTTCCATCCAGATTGCTTCTGCGTCCGAATCCGTCATTATTGACCCTCTGGCGCCAAATATTGATTTGTCCCCTTTTTTTGATTTAATGCAAAATCCTTCTGTCATAAAGGTTTTTCATTCCGGACGACAGGATATCGAAATCATCCATCACCTAAGCGGTAAAATCCCCGCACCTCTGTTTGACACCCAAATTGCCGCTCAAGCACTCGGATTCGGAGAAGCAGTCAGCTACGAATCTCTGGTAAACGAAATTCTGCACATCGAACTTGACAAATCTTCCAGATTGTCCGATTGGAGCAAACGCCCGTTAAAAAAAGAACAGCTTGACTACGCCTTATCTGACGTCACTCATTTGGTTCACATCTATCAATATTTGCATAATGAACTGCTGCGGCAAAACCGGTTTAACTGGATAGCCGACGACCTGAAAAATCTGTCCGACCCGCACCTTTATCATGTCGCTCCTTATGATGCATGGAAAAGAATCCGCCACCGCTCGCACAATGCCCTATTTTTAACGATTTTAAGAGAGTTAGCTGCATGGCGCGAACAAAGAGCTATCACCAAAAACACCCCACGCCAGTCTCTAATAAAAGATGATTTATTGCTAAACATTTGCGCTGCCCGCCCCAAAGACAAACAAGAACTTGCCGCGGTTCGCGGCATCCGCCCCGATTTGGCTTCTGGCAAAGTCGGCGACGAAATCATTGCCGTCCTGCAAAAAGTCAAATCCATGAATAAAAAAGATTATGTTATTCCGCCAAAGATCAAACCGGATATTTTTGATTCTTCTTTATATGAGCTCTTGAAGTTACTGCTCAAAATTACAGCTCAAAAACAAAAAATAGTCCCCCATCTGCTGGCCTCGGAAGAAGATTTAAAAAAATTCTGCCAGCATCCGCCTGCCACCGTCTCTTTCATGAGCGGTTGGCGCTACGAAATTTTTGGCCGCGATGCCGAAAAAATCAGCCGCGGAAAAACAGCTCTGACATACAACCCCGATCTCAGACATTTTGAATTTATCGACATTTCAAAATAACCGTTGCAGCAATTCAAGGATTTTTCTTGCTCTTTCCTCCCGAAGGCTATAAAAAATCGTTTGGGCTCGTCGTCTGGTCTTGACCAAACGACAAACTCTTAAAACCGCCAAATGTTGAGACAATGCCGACTGACTTAAGTCAACAACTTTTTCAATCTCGCCGACGCAGGCTTCCTTCTCGGCAATATAGCACAACACTTTCAGCCTTTTTTCATTGGCCATTGCCTTTAACAACCGTGTCGCTTTGATAATTTCCTGATTATTCATCATCTTTCCTTTCATACCTCCAATTTAGGAATTAATTATACCATGACAAGAGGCATAACAGCATTTAATAGATAATACTTAGGTATTGCTAAATCAAATTTAATCAGCTAGTATCGCCGATGATTAGAGAGCATTTTTTCGGGAACATGATAATGGAAAATGAAGACATAAAAAATTTGAGTTTTGAAGAAGCACTTGCACGATTGGAGGCAATTGTCCGCGAGCTTGAAAGCGGACGCACCAAACTGGACGACGCCGTAGCCGCCTACGAAAAAGCCGTTGCCCTGAAACAATTATGCGAAACAAAACTTAAATCCGCCCAGCTAAAAATCGAAAAGATCGAAATCACGCCGGACGATAAAGTCGCCTCATCCGAATTTATTGTTCCAGAGGCCTGAAAATGACAGACTTCGCCGCCATACTCAAAAAATTCAGCGCAGATTTCAACGCCGGACTTCTCGGTCTTTTTAACTTTCCACAGGGCTCAGAACAACAGGTTTCTCGGGCAATGTTTTATTCTTTGAGTAATGGCGGCAAAAGACTCCGTCCGTTTTTGGTTTGCGAAACGGCAGGCATTTTCGGCGTCCCACCGCAAAAAGCTATTCCTGTTGCCACATCACTGGAAATGCTACACACCTATTCTCTCATCCATGACGACCTGCCGGCCATGGACAATGATGATTTGCGTCGCGGTAAACCAACTTGTCACAAACAATTTGACGAAGCAACAGCCATCTTGGCCGGCGATGGTTTGTTAACTTATGCCTTTGAAATTCTGGCTAAAGCTCCAGACATCGCACCGGAAATCCGGCTTCGCTTATGCTCTCTTTTAGCCGAACGTGCCGGCGCATTCAATGGCATGATTGCCGGCCAAATGCTTGATTTGCAAACCGAAAAATCGCCCGAATTGTCTTCTGAAGAAATTATCAAGCACATTGAAGAAATGAAAACCGGCTGTCTGATAGCTTATGCGGTACAAGCCGGCGCCATTCTCGGCCAAGCATCTGAAGAAGAATATGCCGCACTGACCAATTATGCCCGCAAAATCGGCATCGCCTTTCAAATTACGGACGATATCCTTGATGTTGTCGGCGATTCTGTCTTAATGGGAAAAACCCTCGGCAAGGATGCTAAGCAGGACAAGCTGACCTTTGTTTCCCTTTACGGCTTGGAAAAAGCGCGCGAAAAAGCTCAAACACTAATCACCGAAGCCAAACAATCTCTCCAATTGTTCGCCCCCCGCGCTGAAAACTTAAAAGCCTTGGCCGATTTTATCGTCAGCCGCAGCTGCTAATCTTTATTAATAAACGTCAGATAAACATATTTTGCCGTCGGAGCCGGATTCCTAATCTCCAAATTCAAAGGAATCCTCGCCTGCGGTGCGGCAGTTTCTTCTTCAATATCCCGATTCTGACTCTGCAGCAGAACCGTATCCTTGTCCAATATCTCAATATGAACAACCGGAATATCTATTTCATCAGTTGTCCGGTTATAAACAAAACCTTTTATATCCAAACGAGCCCCTTCGTCATCTTCAATAAAATCCCAGCTAACGTTTTGAAACTCAAGCCCCTCTCCCGGAATTTTGGCCTCAATGCCGAAAGCCTTGTAAACCACATTCATAAACGGAACTTTGCGCACAATCTGATACCGATTATTAAACAGCGACAAAGCAACAAAAAACACGACAAACGCCGCCACATAAAACCATCTTATCTTAAAATGAAAGCCTAAAATATTTTTTATCTGCAGCCATGCTTTAGCATAAAAAGGCAGTTGTTTTTCTTCCTCCAACAAATGAGAAGTATGATCCGAAAGCCGTTCAAATATTTTTTCCAAATCAACATTTTCTTCATCAGCCGAATTTTCATCCGCGTTCTCGCCGACAGCAGGATCTCCGTCTTCTTGCACAGCGACACCATCAGCCTCTTCCTCTTTCCGGTCAATTTCTTCCGCTGCCGCTCTATCATTCATCTTGGCAACATCTTCTTCATCCTTTTCCGGCGGCATGCTTTGAGACATATCCTGCACGGTCGGGCTTTCTTCCTTCTCATTCATTGCCTCATGCAGCATATCAAAAGCATTCCTCGTGTCTGAAACAGCATCGGAACCATCAATCGCAAACAAAAGCTTTTCCGCCGTAAAAATCTCACCACAGCTGCTACATTCCAGCCTTCGTGACCTATCGGCAATCAACCGGTCATCAATTTCATATCCCGCATGACAATTAGGGCAATATACGCGCATCAACATTCTCCATCTAAAATTGAATATAAAATGAAAAAGATTTTAATCAAAGCAAAAAAATACTTTATTAAATAAATAATTGCCTATATCTTAGCTTATGATTGCATAGGAGGTTTTTGCGTGTCGGATAATGATAATATCATAGAAATGAACAACGTTGGCATCCGCTACGACCAAGGGCCGGAAATTTTAAGCGACATCAAATTAGCCCTTCCCCGCGGATCTTTCCACTTTTTGACAGGACAAAGCGGAGCCGGAAAAACGTCTTTACTGAGTTTGATGTATCTGGCCCAACGGCCGAGTCGCGGACGAATAAGCGTCTTTAATCACAACCTGAGCTTTGCCAACCGCGACCAGTTAGCGTCTCTGCGCCGCCGCATAGGTGTCGTATTTCAGGATTTTCGCCTGATTGAACATTTGTCGGCTTTTGATAACGTGGCGCTGCCTCTGCGCGTCAGCGGCATGGACGAAAAAGAGATCCGCAAACGCGTAACCGAACTTCTAACTTGGGTCGAGCTGGATGCCCACATGCACGACAAAACCTCAACCCTTTCCGGCGGTGAAAAACAACGCGTAGCCATTGCTCGTGCCGTCATCAACCGTCCGGATCTTCTCTTGGCCGACGAACCAACCGGAAATGTTGACAACATTATTGCCGGCAAATTAATGAAATTGTTTGTAGAGCTTAATAAACTTGGAACAACCGTCGTTATTGCCACCCACTCCGACAAAATTATCAACGACTTTGCCTACCCGAGGCTGCATTTGCAAAACCGCGGTCTGCACATCTATTATCCGTCGGACACTTCCGCGTTAGGAGGATTCCATGTCTGACCATGTTTTTATCGCTCGCAAACAAGAACTTCCGCTGAAAGGCGAAAATACTTCCTTGTTTCTGCAAGTTATTATTTCCATCGCCGTCTTTATTTTTGCCATCACTTTGTCCGGCGTCTTGTCTGTCGATTCGGTTGTCAATAGTTGGAACAAAAGCATTTTGGGCTCGCTTACCGTCCAAATTATCCCCGTCAATGACATCAACAAAGAAAAAGCCCGCGCCGAAACACTGGTTTACGAAGAAAAAGCGGTTGAATTTCTAAAATCTGTCAATGGTGTTACGAGAGTATCGGCACTAAGCGATGAACAACTAAACGAACTTCTGCGTCCATGGCTCGGCGACGGCATTGATATTTCAGAACTTCCCGCCCCGCGAATTATTGACGTCCGCATCTCTCCCGATGCCGAATTTGATTTTGCCCAGTTGGCCAAAGATTTGGCTGCCGCATCGCCTCAGGCCTCGCTGGATAATCACAAACTTTGGCTTAACAAGCTCATTGCCTTTGCCGATGGACTAAATCTCATAGCCTCAACCATATTAATTTTGATTTCAGCCATCACTTCCGGCGCTATCTTTTACACCACCCAAATGAGCTTAGGATTGCATCGTCAGATCATTGAAATACTCCATGTTATTGGTGCCAAGGATGCCTACATTGCTCAGCAATATGCCCGACGCATGGCCTTTCTGGGTCTCACCGGTGGTATCATCGGCCTGTTTTTTGCCGTCCCTGCCATTTTCTTTATCGGCAACCTAGCTCTGGCCATCGAAGGCGGCATTATCAGCGAAGCAAACTTAAGTGTCGGCAGCTGGATAATGATATTGTCTCTTCCCCTGTTCTCCATGCTGATTGCCATGCTTACAGCCTATTACACCGTTAAGAAAACTTTAAAGAAAATGCTATGACAAAAAAAATTATTCTGATAACCGGAACAGCCGTCGGACTGGCATGGGCAATAGGTTTATTGCTGTTTGCATGGAAAATAAATAATTTTCCGGCTGTTTCGCTGCGCAAAACCGACGCCATCATTGCTCTGACCGGCGGCCGGAACCGTATTGCCGAAGCCGTCCGACTGCTCAAACAAGGCTTATCCGAACGCCTTTTTATTTCTGGCGTCAACAAAGATATTTCACTGCAAAACATAAAAACAGCTCAAAAACTAGACGTTGCCGAACGGTTTAACATTGATATCGGCCACAACGCATCAAACACCTTGGAAAACGCCGAAGAAACACAAAAATGGGTTGCCGAAAACCATATAAAATCCATCCGTCTGGTTACCTCAAACTATCATGTTTTTCGTTCTCTGGTTGAATTTGAAGAACAAAATCCGGATCTCGAAATTATTCTTCATCCGGTTTATTCAGAAAATATTGAAAAAAAATGGTGGACGAGTTGGCAAACTTTCTCGCTTATTTTCAAAGAATATAATAAATTCTTGTATGCTTATCTGCGAAGCCGACTCTGATATAAAGAAAGGTGTCCGATGCTGTTTATTCGTTCTTTGTTTCTTAACATCGCCGTCTACGGTATTATCGCCGCCGGCTGTATATTAAATTCCTTTCTCGGTTTATTTTCACGAGAGTTTATCATCTGGTTTTGGAATCATACTTTTATTCCGGCTCTTGTTTTGTCTTTAAAATATATCGGCGGAATCCAAATCGAAATCCGCGGTGCCCAATACCTCAACCAAACCGGAGGCATCTATGCCGGCAAACATGAATCGGCTGTTGAGACTTATGTCTTAAGCAACTACCTCAAACGCGCCACTTTTGTTATGAAAAAAGAACTAACCTATATTCCGATTTTTGGCTGGGCACAGGCCTTATACGGCATGATCCCGATTAATCGTTCAGCCGGAGCAGCCGCCATGAAGGACATGCTGCGCCATGCCGTAAAAATGAATAAAGCTCGCCGCCCTATCATCATCTTCCCTGAGGGCACTCGCCGCAAACCAGGGCAGCCGCCGGCTTACAAACCGGGAGTCGCCCTCCTGTATCAACACCTCAATCTGCCGGTAACCCCTATAGCCTCCAACACAGGTTTCTTTTGGGCCAAAAATTCTTTTTTGCGTTACCCGGGAAAGATTATATTTGAATTTATGCCGCCGATCGAGGCCGGATTGAGCAAACAAGCCTTTATGGAAAAATTGCAAAATTCCATTGAACAAAAATGCCGAGAACTTAATATGGAGACAATTAAAGAATTTCCTCACTTGCAAAAAATGCTTTATACGGAGTAACCAAATTGCCGCACATATTTCATCAAATTGTCTTGTCAGCATATTCCGCATTAAAAAATCTTTCAATCAGCATCAAGAAAAAAGCTGCGGCTGTTTTGGCCTGTTTTTTTTCGTTTTGCCTTGTTTTCGGCACAATTTACATCATAGCTTCGCGCAATATTGCCATCAAACAAATCCGCACACAACTGGCTCAAACAATTTCATGGATAAATGAAATAGGATTGGATATTGCTTATGACCACATTGAGTTCAATTCCATGTTTTTTTCTCCTGTGGTAACGATTGACAATTTTCGCATATACAACAATCGTGGCTTAAATAACTGGTCTATCGGTTTCAACCGCATAGAAGGCTTTTCCAATATTTTTGGCTCGCCGCGCATCCGTTTTGAATCGGTTGAAGGGGGCAAATTTTCTTTCAACGATTTTGTTTCTGAGATGGACAGCAGCCAAACATTTTTAGACATTACCGGCAAAAATGGACTTTTCAAAAACCTGATGTTTCACGCTGAAGACATTAACATTCGCGATTTTGCCAAAATAAAAAAAATTGCCTACCTATTAGAAGCCTTACCTCCTCGGCAATTAAACAACTCAACAACCATACCGAGTTTCGAAAGTTTTTTTGAGATCAATAATGTTGATATCAACGGCTTACTGGATTATCCCTTGTCTTCACATCTGACCCTCTTCTACACCAAAGCCGATATCATCGGCCGCATCAAACCTGACGAATATTTTCTCACTTCGCTTGAAACATGGCTAAAAGAAGGTGGTTTCATTGATGTCCCCAACCTCATTGTGCAGTGGAAACCCCTAATGCTTGTCGGCCGCGGCAATATTGCTTTCAACGAAAAATTCGCACCACGCATCAGCTTCAATACTTCGTCAAAAGGTATCCTACGGCTGATTAATGATCTGCATGAAACCGGCTTTTTTGATAGCAAAAACGTTTTTGTTGCCAACATTTTGCTATCCAATAAAGCCTACAAACTTAAACCTGATGACGAAGAATTAACAATATCAACGCCGATCAGCTATTCAGATGGCAAAATAGCCATTGAAAATCTGACAATAAAAGATTTTACAAAATAAATTTGGCTATTATGACTTTGGCCAAACCATAACGCCGCTCATCCACCTGTTCATAAGCTGGAGGCAGCCGGCAGTCCTCGTTCTTTTCAACTTCAATCAAACACAAAGCACCCGTCTGCAATATTTTTTCAGCTTCAATCAGTGCTGGCTCTGTCAATCCTTGATGATACGGCGCATCCATAAACAAGACATCAAATTTTTCATCAACCGGCGGCAAACAACAGGCATCAGCCGTCAAAACACAGATTTTTTCTGCCTCTGCCGGAAATAACCGAATATTTTTCAATAAATCCGCCGGAGCAATATCAATCATCGTCACATAGCCAAATCCTTGAGACACCGCTTCCAAAGCAAAAGCTCCGCTTCCGGAAAAAATATCAACCAACCGCAAACGCCCGAAATCTCCCCCCAATCGATTACGCAAAATATTAAATATCGCTTCTCTCGTTTTATCTGCCGTCGGACGAACTGCCGCGGACATCGGCGAAATCAACTTCTTACCACGATATTTTCCGCCGATAATTCTCATAACGCCAATTTACCCCCTAATTGTTCCTTTAGTACCTTTTGCGGCACTTCCTTAACCGCCCCCTTAGGCAAACTCCCAAGTTGAAAAGGTCCGTAAGACAAACGAATAAGACGCGAAACCTCAAGTCCCAGATATTTCATTAATCGGCGTATTTCCCTATTTTTTCCTTCCGTCAGCGTAACATTCAGCCAAACATTAGCTCCTTGCCGACTTTCAATTTCAGCTTTGACCGCACCGTATTGAATACCCTCAACCATAACCCCTCTTTGCAGCTCGGCCAGCTTTTCCGGCCGCACATTACCATAGACTCTGACCTTATAACGCCGACTCCAGCCATTTTTCGGAAGTTCCAACTGACGCGACAATTCACCATTATTTGTCAACAACAACAAACCTTCCGAATTCAAATCCAACCGCCCGACCGAAATAACCCTCGGCAACGATTTCGGCAAATACTCAAACACTGTTGGACGTCCTCTTTCGTCTTTATGAGTCGTAACCAATCCGGCCGGTTTATGATACAACCACAGCCGGATTCGTTCTGCCTGCGGCAATTTTTCACCATCCAGCAAAATTTTTTCGCTGCCATCGACATTAACCGCCGGACTTGCAACTATTTCGCCGTTAATCGTCACACGCCCTTGCCTGATAAATTCTTCGGCGTCTCGGCGTGAACACACACCGGAATGAGCCATAAATTTCGCAATTCTCATTGTCATTTTTTTCTTTCCTTTTTATCTTTCTTCTAGCATAATTCTGTCAAAATACAACAAAAAAGGCACCATCATGACTCCTGAAGACTACATGCGCCAGGCTCTTGAATTGGCAAAACAGGCGGCGGCCGCGGATGAAGTTCCGATCGGCTGTCTGATTGTCAATCCCCAAAAAGATTCAATCATTGCCGCAACACACAACCTCAGTCAGCACAGCGAAGACGCCTCAGCCCATGCCGAAATTCTCGCCATCCGCGAAGCCTGCCGCCGACTCAATCAGAACCGCCTGCGCGATTTAGATATTTATGTTACGCTAGAACCTTGCACAATGTGTGCCGCGGCCATTTCCTTTGCACGCATTAAACACCTTTATTTTGGCGCCTACGATACCAAAGGCGGTGCCGTCACAAACGGCATCCGCTTTTATGAACAACCAACCTGCCATCACCGCCCGCAAGTCTATGGCGGAATTCTCGAAAGCGACTGCGCCGCAATCCTAAAGGATTTTTTTAGAAAAAAACGCCGGCAGGCAAAAGGATAAGCTTTAAAATCAGCGCTTTATATTTTGCATATCATCCAAAACTTTAAGCAACTGTTTTGGTTTGTCGACAATTGTTTTGGCGCCGACTATCTTAAGCTTTTTTACCTCACGAAACCCCCAAGCCACGCTCACACAATCCAGGCCGGAATTTTTAGCCGTCGCCAAATCAACCTCTGAATCGCCGACATAAACGGCCTCTTCTTTTCTCGTGCCGAGTCTTTTTAACGCTGCCCATACCATATCTGGAGACGGCTTACGTTTCAATCCGGCGGTTTCGCCAAGAGCCAAATCAACAAAAGGATAATACGCCGCCGCCAGTTTTTGCACCGCGCTGTCCATTTTGTTAGAGACAATAGCCTGTTTCCATCCCTTTTCCTTAAGCAGCTTCATAACTTCCGGAATCCCCTCATAAGGACGGGTCTTATCGTTCATATGCAACTGATAATATTCCTGAAAAGTTTTGAGGCAGTCGTCAAATTTCGGGTTGTTTAGTCCTTCCGGTACGGCCAGCTCCATCAACACCCTAACGCCGTTGCCCAGCATGGCTTTAATCTCCTGTAGATTATACGGCTTAAATCCATGGCTAACCAAGGCATAATTAACACTGTCCTTTAAATCTTCCAGCGTGTTCAAAACCGTACCATCCATATCCCAAATAACTGTATTTTTCATTTCTATTGCCTATCTTGCTTCAATCAACAACCTAAAAGTTTTGTCTTTTTGCATATCGCATTTTTCCCATGGACGAAAATAACACCCTTCAATTTTCAATTTGCCGGGATTAGGTAAACGAACCTCAAACATCTTTTTTCCGCCGACACCAACCATATTCTTATTTTTCTTATCCGGTATATATTTTCCTTCTTTCCATTCAAACTCGGTTGCACCCACAGGTTGGGGTTCAATCGCCCAAGAATATCCGGTTGACGGATTCTCCGAAAGTTTTATCTCAACTTTATGCCCCGCATCAACAACAATGGTTTTGCCGTTGTCATCGTCAGTTACCACTGTTTTTGAGCAAGCCGCCAGCAAAACGATTAAACAAGCTGTTACTTTCCGCTTCAATTCAATTTCTCCTTATTCAACAAAGCGACGATAGCACAATCAAACCGGCGTGTAAATCAACAAAATAAATTTTCCTGATGACAAATAAGCCTCCGTATTTTATATTCATGGTAATAAATTATCTCAGGTTAAAAACAATGAAAATCTATCAGGTCGGAGGCTCCGTCCGCGACAAAATAATGAATATCCCGCCTCACGACATCGATTATGTCGTAATCGGTTCGACAATTGAAGAGATGTTGTCTTTGGGTTTTAAGCAGGTCGGTAAAGATTTTCCGGTTTTTATCAATCCTCACAACGGCTCGGAATATGCCCTCGCCCGCAAGGAGCAAAAATCGGGCAATAAACATGGCGATTTTAAATTCGAATTTTCGCCCTCCATAAGCCTCAAAGAGGATTTAATCCGGCGTGATTTCACCTGCAACGCTCTTGCGTTAGACAACAACACCAACCAAATAATCGACTATTTCAACGGCCAAAAAGATATTAAAGAGGGCATACTCCGCCACATCAGCCCGCATTTTGCAGAGGATCCGCTTAGGGTTCTGCGTATGTGCCGTTTTGCCGCACAATTAAATTTTAAGATCGCGCCAGAGACCATGTCTCTTGCCCGCCAAATGGTTAAGGATGGTGCACTGGCTCATCTTTCGGCAGAACGTGTTTGGCAAGAGATTTATCGCGCCCTAGAGACAAAAAATTTTGATATTTTTATCACCACCATGCAAGACTGTGGCGCTTTAGATAAAATTATGCCTGAAATTTCAGCTCTTTTTGCAACGCCCGAGCGCTTGGATTACCACCCCGAAGGCAACTCCGGCGCGCATACGCTGCTTTGCCTCAAAAACGTGGCTTTGCAAAGCCCCAAGATAAAATTTGCCACCCTGTTGCACGATATCGGCAAAACCCTCACCCCAAAAGATGCTTTGCCGCATCACCATGGTCATGACGCAACAGGACCTGAGCTCATCAAAAGCATATGCTCGCGTCTTAAAGTACCACATGAATATAAAAACTTTGCCATTTTGTGCTGCCAAAATCACATGAAATTGCACTTGCTTCATCAAATGCGTGCTTCAACCCTAGTCGATTTTACCACATCTCTCGGCAAATATATCGACGACTTTATCACCGTCTGTCAGGCCGACTTTTTTGGCCGCGGATATAAACTCAGCCAAAATGAGCAAACCGAGTTTTATGAAAATGCTTCTCTTTTGCAAAAAGCCCATAAGATACTCTCTGCTGTCAAAGCAACCGATATGCCGGATTTTAGCACTCTGCCCAAAGACAAAAGCTTTGGCCGGCGTTTTCGCGCGTTCAAAATTAACATCCTAAAACAAAAGCTTAAATTTCAAGATTAAATTTAAACTTAAGCTGTTTTTTATTGTCCGCGCATTATCGGATAATAACTATCCTTAAAGTTACACATTCCAAAAATGTCTATCACATCCGTCGTTACATCAGGACCATAAAAGAAAAAGGTCGGCATCTGGCAGGTGCTTTCTTTGTTTTTTGCTTCAACCTTGCCGCTATCAAAATTAACAGCCAAAGCCTTTTCCGCGTCAGCTTCGTTAGATGTCCAATAACAACCGCTGG
>CALYBB010000045.1 GCA_944393715.1 uncultured Alphaproteobacteria bacterium | reverse complement strand
CTAAGTAAAAACGACCGTTGCTCCGGTCGTTTTTATCTGTAAAATCTTTGGAACATCTTATTGAGCGAGGAAGCGTAAGCGCACCGCTGCGAAATTAGATGCCTAAGAAGAAAGGTCTCCTTGTGAGACCTTTTTTTATCACTTGCGGAACAATTTCGGTTGCTTAAAACGGAAAGAAATGCCAAAAATCGTTACAACCTTATAGTTGATCGCCCCCTTAACCCGATTCCTGACCGAAAAAATCTTCTCACGAAAAGCATACGGCCGAGCCATTTTGTCAACCAATTCAAAACTCTTTTCCGGCAAATGCTCCTTGCAACGTTGATAATACTCCAACCGATCCGCATGAGGCGTCTTCTCAAAATGAGTCAGAGCCAAACTGGCTGCCACATTCTCAAACCTCTCCTCAACAGCTGAATAGACGCCAGCTTCACGCAACGCCTTATAAGCATCACCCAAAAAGACCGGAACTTCCAGATTATAGGCCGATTTATGTCTCGTTAAACTCCCCTTGTGCGTAAGATAATGGTACAACGGTTCATCCAAACAAACTATTTTTTTTGCCCGCAGACGCAAACTCAGCGTAAACATGAAATCTTCACAACACCTGCCCAAAGAAAATCTGATCCGCTTATCCCGCAACAACGTTGCCTTACACAATTTATTCCATGCAGCGCTTATTCCGCCGAAGATATATTCCGGATATTTGGCCATATCAACAAAATGCTCCGAAAAAGCCTGTTTGCAGATTGTTCTCTTACTATTCGCCAAATGCACCATAACACCGCATTCAACAACATCCGCATCATACTTTACGGCTTCCGCATACATTTTTTCAAACATTGCAACATCCGGCCAATCATCAGGATCCACAAAACCAATATACTCGCCCTGTGCCACTTCAATCCCGTAATTTCTGGCAGCACCAGGACCGGCATTAGACTGACGAAAAATTCTGATCCGGCGATCCTCCTGCGCAAATCGCGCCAAAATATCCGGCGTATTGTCTGTCGAGCCGTCATCAACACAAACGATCTCAATATCCTGCAATGTCTGCGCACATAACGTTTCCAAACATTTTGGCAAATATTTAGCAACATTATATATCGGCAACACGACTGAAACTTTAACCATTGTTTCTCCCGCAAACATCTCACCGCGACCGGCAAGACACCGTAATCTCTACGCCTCTTTTGCTTTGTAGATTGAGAACCCGATTCCCGCAAACAGCAACCCGAAAGTTACCGTCAATGAATGCCAGGCCTCCAGCTCAAAGCCAAACAACTTCGGAATAAATATCTTCAAACCGATAAACACCAGAATAATTGCCAGCGCCGGTTTAAGATATCTAAACTTGTGCACCACGGCCTCAAGCAAGAAATACAACGCTCTCAGCCCCAAAATGGCAAAAATATTGCTGGTATAGACCACAAACACATCCTGCGTAATCAAAAAGATGGCCGGAATACTATCTAACGCAAAGATAACATCCATCGTTTCAATAACAACCAGTGCAAAAAACAGCGGCGTAATATAATGCTTGCCGTTTTCTTTAACAAAGAAGTGTTCCCCATGGATTTTGCCGGTAACGTGAAAAATTTTTGACACCGCCTTAAAAACGCGGGACTCTTCAAAATTGGGCTCCTCATCGTGTTTAACCACCAGCATTTTGACACCGGTATAAACCAATATCGCCGAGAAGATATAAAGTACCCAATGGAAATTGCTGATTAAGGCCTCACCGACACAAATCAACAATGCGCGCATCACAATCGCGCCCAAGATACCCCAAAACAACACACGGTGTTGATACTGGCGCGGCACGCCGATGGAAGCAAACACCAGCGACATAATAAAGATGTTATCCAACGACAGACTTTTTTCGACCAAAAAGCCGGTAAAGAAATCCATACCTTTGTCAACGCCCTCTTCATACATCACAAACACGCCGAACACACAAGCCGCCGCAATATACAAAATACACAAAACCAGCGTGTGCGTAAAATTAGGCACTTCATTTTTGCGGTTAAAAATAAACAAATCAAAAAACAACAGCGCCAACACCACCACACCGAAAACTGCCCACATTGCCTCTTGCGACAAAACGGCATGATGCGTAAACAGATATTCAAGTTTTTCCATCAACAAACCATCTCCCGATAAAACTAAGGAACCTGAAAAAACTTCTACCCGAAAAAAGAACAGCTGTCAAACGGCTCTTTGGCGTTGCTAACAAGACAAATATTTTTCCAATGCTGCAGCCAGCCGGCCGGCCCAATCATCGGCACCTCGCGCCATATTGTCAAATTCATCATCGCGGATCTCAATCAGCGCATAGTCAAAACCCTTTTCTTCACCGCAGATGATTGCAGCGCCGGTATTGTACTGACGCAAATCATAGGGCACATTCTCGCCGATTTTTTTATCGCCGGCCGCCTCTAACTCCCGATACAAATAGTTTGCAAGCGGCGTCGGTTGATGATAAAGGATACCGGCCTGCCACGGACGATAATCCCCGCCTTTCAGTTGCGGCGTAAAACTATGAACAGAAAAAAAGATTGGACGCTCACCACGGGCAATCACTCTGGAGGCCAATTCCCCTATGGCGTGATAATAAGGACGATAAAAGGTCTCAATTCTTTTCTGTCTTTCTGCCGCAGATATATTAACATTTCCCAAAATAAGCGTTTTATCGCTCTCTGCCACAATCAATTCCGTCTCATCCTCCCTGCGGTTCAGATCAATCAACAGCCGCGAATAGCAGCCGCATATCGCCGGACATCCTATTTTTGCTGCCAAACGCTCGGTTACTTCCCGCGCACCTTTATCCCTGGCAATATGGCTGTCAAATGTCGATGATGGCAACCCAAGCCCCTGATACGCCGGCGGCACCAAAGCACCGGCATGCTCACAAGTCAATATCAGCCGGCTGTCCGCCGCCTCATTAATAATATCAAACACCTTATTTATCACGTCCCATTGCCTCCCGCATCTTTTTATTATAACTCGGATTAACATACCCCAGTTTATTTGTTTCGGTCAAGGCATGCATCACCAACCGCGCATACATCTGCTCACCTTCAATAGCCTCTTTGGAAACCGTTTGTTTCATTGGACGATAAACATCATAAGGCACCTGATAATAATAAACCAAATTATGCATAACCGTCTTATTGTCTGTCTGGCGATTATTGTGCCATGTATATTTGTTCAGAAGCGGCCGGTTGACATGATGCGGACTGTTTGCCGCCGCCGAAGCCACAAACTCGCGGTTAAACTGTAAAAATGCCTCAACAAACCGCTTATTAAAGTTTGCATTCATAAACCTCATCTCCACCGTTTTTTGCGGCAAAATATTAAGCGTCTTATATTTGTTGCCGAAAGCTGACATTTCTTCAAGTTCTTTTTTATCGTCACATAGATCAACCATCACACACAAAAACGGATAATCTCTGTATCCGTCGCAACTCAAATTACGGCTGATGTAAGTGGCATAAAGCAACTTGTTGTCGCACCTTTCCGGCGCGGCAAAAGCCCCGACAATCTCTTCCTCATGCTGCATCATTCTTTTTACCAAACGCTTATAAACATCCAAATCAAAATTTTCCGCTGACAGATGCTGATGCAACGAGCAATGCACATTAACATGTCCTTCATTAAACGCATCCAATATTTTCAGACAATTTGCCTCATCTTTCTTGTTGCGCATCACTCGGCTGGCATATTCGACCGCCGCTAGGTTATTATAGCGAGCCAAACTCTCGTCTCGCATAATCACCCCTGCCGAATGCTCGTCCGCATAAACCGAAGAGTCTTTATTACTGGAATAAAGCTTTTCCCAGCCATTTTTTTGTTTCAGATATTCAATCAACTTACCATAGTCTTTATATTCTTCCGGCACATAAAATTCCAATTCAAAACCGTTCGGCCAATATCCATTTGCCGGCGGCAATCCCTTTTCCTCCTGCTGAAACAGGTCCTTGAGCTCTGCAGAAATTTTCGTCGATTCGCGATAAGATTTTCCCAAATCATTGCGCAGATCATGTAGTCTTTTAATTGCCTGCTTGCGATTCCTAAAATTATATGCGCCGTCATATTGATAATCTTTGGTTATCTTGCGACGCAGATAACTATCGGCAGCAAACAATGCCTTCTGATAAATATCACCGCCCTGAGTTATTTCTTTAAAATGAACATCCAAAAAACGCAAAATATCAACACCCACCATAATTCCGTGCTGGCTGGCATACATCATGTTTGTCTTAATAGGCCAATTTCCAAACTCGGCATTATGATCTTTTTTAGAAGCAAAGCTATAAATAAACTGCCTAAACTCAAACCCAAACGTCTCTATTCCATCAACCAAAGCCGCCACACGTCCATCATTAGTCTTGGAATACTGCGACGCTTTGAGTGCACTCAACTGCGGTTTATCCCCATTATAAATCGCAGCACTGCCTCCAATCTCCTCAACAAATTCGTGAAATTTCTGCGCTGCTTGATTGCCGTAATAGCGTCCGAAATAATCAACCGCTCCGGCAAACGGCGCCAGCATGTTATCAACATGCCAGTCATAATAAAATTGCTTGAACTTTTTGCCGCCGACCATGGCAAAATAACCGGCAAAAACTTCTTTAACCTGTCCAACATAAAATTCCGTATTGTTATCGCGACTCATTTTCTTCTCTTGATTATCCTAAAATTAAGCTAACATAATAAAGCGTGTCGACCGTTCCCCTCTGAGCACCCACACTTTACACAAAATCAACGGGTCAAAATGCTCAGAGGCTGATAATCAAAAGAAGAATCGCCAAAAGAAAAAGAGAAATAAGGGAAATCAGGCCGAACAAAGACCAGCTACCGCCAATGGCCGCTGCTCCAATTCGTAAATTTTGCCCGATATCAAACATCCATCCCTCATAATAAACAACTCGTTTCAGGCTATAAAAATATTTTCCTACTGTCAATAATAAATTGAGAAAATATTATTAATTATAATTTTTAATATACACAGGAATACGCAATACCTTGATAATACGCTTATTGTGCCGAGTAATCTTATCTTGATAAAAAAAGCGCCAAACTCTAAGCAATCTAGACAGGATTTCAATAACAAATTTAGCCTGTAAAATCTTAATCAGCACATAGCTTTATTGATACAGCTGTGTGCTGATTATCCTCCCCTTATTCGCACACTTATCCCTTAGCTGTCGCATTAAGCATTGCCTTTATACCTTATTTGTTATATCGTTTTCTCAGCGCAACATCCAGGAGAAGTGCATCATGCCGCCGGAAATATCCGTTATTATCCCCGTTTACAAAGTCGAAAAATTTTTGCCTCAGTGTTTGGATTCTCTAAAAAATCAAACTTTTCAAAATTTTGAGGCAATTTGCGTAGATGACGGTAGTCCGGACAACTGCGGCAAAATCTTGGATGACTATGCCCGATTCGACAACCGCTTTAAAGTCATCCACAAACAAAACGGCGGTCTTTCCAGCGCCCGCAACGCGGCTATTCCACTCATCTCCGCACCCTATACAATGTTCTTAGACAGCGACGATGCCCTCCACAAACAAACTTTTGCGCTTCTCCTCCGCAGCATCAAAGAAACACGCACCGACGTCGTTTGGTTTGATTCCATATCATTCACAGATGACATCCCTGATGATTTTCCTGTTAATATGCCACCTGTCTCAAAGCTCAAAACCTTTACCTCCCCCCTTAGATTCTATACCTTTAAGGGCAATCACTTCTCCCGCCAAAAGGACAAATTGACCGGCATCGTCTGGAACAAATTATACAAAACGTCGATTATCAAAAACACTCTTTTTGAAGAAAATCTATCCCCTGGTGAAGACAATCTTTACACTCTTGCCGTCATGGCGCAAATCAACAGCATCGCTCACATCCCCTGTCCTCTCTATTTTTACAGAATAAACGCCAATTCCATTATGCACACCCTGACGCCGGAAAAAATCAACAACTCTCGAAAAAAAGAGCTCGTCGGCTACCTAAAATTACAAAACACCTGCCGCAATATGCCCATTTCCGAGGAAAACCAAAACATCATCAAAAAATATGTAGCGTCTTTTTTCTTAAGATGCATCTTGCGCCACTTTTACAAAGACGCATCAGCCGCTACCGCTGATGATATCAAATTTATCAGAGAGATTTTGACTTCCGAAAAACTTTATTT
>CALYBB010000044.1 GCA_944393715.1 uncultured Alphaproteobacteria bacterium | reverse complement strand
CACCAATTATTAGAGTTAAAAAATAAACAGGCTCAAGAAATGTCAATATATTGTCAGCAGTTTGATGAGGCCGATTTTCATATGCTGCAGCATGTGATAGATTATGCAAAGATGGGAATAAAAGCTCGCTGCACAGCAAAGGAAAAAATGTCTTTTGTCCGTTATAGTTTGTCTTTTTTGATGCGTATAACCGGACGGATACCCAAAAGCTCTTGTCCGCGGCGGCTCATTGAGGTTACCGGCGCCTTGCCGAGATTGCTGCCCAGACAGGCAACCCAAACGGTATCCGGTTCTAGGATATGGGCGGTATCGGTATAATAGGCGACATGAACCTCGGGCTGTGATATATCCGGCTGGCCGAGATTGATATAAAGCCATTGCGGCAAAGCATGAATATAGCTGCCGCTTGAGGCCTGCCAAGCATTGCCTTCTTCGGTTGGTTTGTTGTCGGCCAAGGCAGCCAGCTCTGCCGCGCTTATCAGCCGCGCCTTATAGCCTGCATAGTCGACAGTATAGTCTACATCGCCCGCGGCCGAGCGCGATACATTGTCATCAGCGGTCAAGGTTTCGACATTCTTAAACGAGCCTGTAGTCTTTTGCAACTCTTTTAGCGCGGTCAACGGCCCATAGCGATTGTTGCCCGAAGCACCGTATTCGTCTGGTTCGCCGCCGGCCGAGATAAAATCTTCATAACTTAGCCACGGCACTCTGGCGCCGAGGTTGTGATCAAGCAGCAAATCATAGCTGTCGCCGTTGTCTTTAACGACATACCAGCGGTAGCATTCACCGGCATGGTTGCTTTGGCTCCAAACATCGGCTTCTTGACAGGGCAAACCGGTATAGGGGTCAAAAAACACTTCCTCACCAACGGCTAGATTCTTCTCCTTTTCCGGAGGCATATTTGCACGTACGACAACTGCCGACAGTCCAAGAATAATCGCCGCTGCGCTGACAAACATCAAATTTTTGTTCATTTTTATCCCCTCATCTAACAGAGTTTTTGTAAGTATAAAACCTGATTTTGTTCTTTGCCAAACAGATTTTTTAGGTTTGTGCAGAAAAAAGCATGTTTACAACCGGCAGCAAAGATCCCTCTTTTTGAGCTTCAGACTAAAGCGCAACATTCGCTTTTGCCGAATATCCATACTTCGTAAGTTCTCTTCTAACTGCTGTTTTCCCCTTAAAAAACTCCTCAAGAAAGGCTTTTTTAAGGGTGTGCGGCTGAGGCAATTAGCGGACTAATGGTCATGATGATTTTAAGCTTTTGATCAAGAAAATTGATAAAGTATAATTTTGGCGAGCGATGAGAGACTGCGAAAAGAGCAAGCGTTACAACTCAAACTGAAAGACGAAAGATGTCGGCGATCTTCCACTCTTTTTAAGATGCCTGAGCCTTGCCAAGAATGCTTGGCAAGGCGGCATGACATTCTTTTTATTTTTTTCCTGAGCGCTGCGAAATATCTAGATGTTTCGCTCACTCAACATGGCCGATGAGATTCTTCGTCGCTGTCGCTCCTCAGAAGGACAGAAAAAAGCCTTTTATCCTCAGGATGACAAGAAAAAGTCTTTTATCCTCAGAAGGACAGGAAAAAGCCTTTTTAATTGTTTAGCGGTAATACTTTTACCTCAGAACAAAAATTTAAATCTGGCCTCGGTCGTGTAGCCGTAGTCAACTTCACGATAAGAAGAATCGGCAAATTGATAATCAACATAGGCGCCGATGGTCATCGTATCACTCAGAAAATAATCGGCTGACCCTTGCATATACCAAGCGCTGATATCATCACTGCCAAACTGAAAATCATAACGCAGACCGGCATCATAAGCAAAACCGTTTTCTAATTTGTGAACACCGGCAAAGGCCGTGTAATACAAATCGCGGTCGGCATCGTCAATATTGCCGTCAACCCCAAAAGAAGCATACGGCATCAAACCATTTTCAAGCTCAACTGCCAGTTTGACATCGCCGCGCAAAGCCTTATGCCAGCGCGTATTCCCCTTAACCTCGCGGATGGCTTCTTTGGCCTCGCTGCTGTGGCCGTACCAACTGCGCGGACTGAAAGTATAATAAGAAAATCCGACTTGCATCAACAAATCATTAAACAAGCGGGCGTTTCTTTTCAGACCAAATTCATAATCAAAATTGTGGTTATTGTTATATTCTTGATTTGTTGCGCCTTTGGTGTTGAAGCGGTTGCCGATGCTCGCCCAAATAGAGGTATATTCGCCGATGCCGAACGTCAGCGTTTCACGGGCGATCAGATCTTCTTTGGCGCCGTAGTCTTCAAATTTGGTGCGTTGATACGCTAAAGAAGTTTCTGACAAAGTTTCCATTTCGTTGGGCAGATACATGGGCGAGGTAATGTCCTCGGCCTGTGCTTCGTTCAGAGCAAACACGGCGGCAACCAGTGCGGTTGACAAAAGTATTTTATTTTTCATATTGATTCTCCTAAAATTTTTTTGCTGCAACCATTGCCGCCATCATAACCGCCAAATATTAATAAATTTATAATTTTGCGCTTGCGCCGTCGGGCTTTTGTTTTTATATTGAGGCATAAGAAAAGGATAAGACAAAAATGGTTAAGGTTGTAACATTCGGCTGTCGTATTAATGCCTATGAATCTGAAACAATAAAAGAAAAGCTGGTGCATTTTGATGATGTCATCGTAATCAACACCTGTGCCGTTACCGCCGAAGCCGAGCGCCAGTGCCGACAGATGGTGCGCAAACTGCGGCGTGAAAATCCTTCTGCCAAAATCGTCATAACCGGTTGTGCGGCACAGGTTTCACCGCAGAAGTTTGCCGCCATGCCGGAAGCAGATTTGATCTTAGGCAACAAAGAAAAAAAGGATATTGAAGCTTTTTTGATGCGGCCTTTGAACGAAAAAACCATTGTCGGCGATATTTTTGCCTATGACGGACACGACGCTTTTGTTATTACCGGATTTGAGGGGCGGCAGCGCGCTTTTGTTCAAATTCAGCAAGGATGTGATCATCGTTGCACGTATTGTATTGTGCCATTTGCCCGCGGGCATAACCGCTCGGTTCCGGAGGCCGAAATTATGGCCCAGATTCGTGAACTGTTGCGGCAGGGGTTCGCCGAAATCTGCTTAACCGGAGTTGATGCCTGCTCTTACAAACCGTCTTTCAGTGCACTGGTTTATCATATTTTGCAAGAGATTCCGGATTTGCCGTCGCTGCAGTTCGGCTCGCTGGATCCGGCAGCAATTGATGATGAATTTATCTCTTTAGTGCGCGATTATCCGAATATTGCGCCCCATTTTCATTTTTCGGTGCAATCCGGCGATAATTTGATTCTAAAGAGGATGAAACGACGCCACCGCCGTGAAGATGTCATCAATTTATGCCGAAAGATCAAAGCTGCGCGACCGGAGGCGACATTCGGCGCCGATTTTATTTGCGGTTTTCCGACCGAAAGTGAAGAGGCTTTTCAAAATACTGTTAGGTTGGTGCACGAGGCCGGAATTACCAAATTGCATGTTTTTCCGTATTCTGAACGGCAGGGAACGCCGGCGGCGTTAATGCCTCAGGTGCCGGTAGCCGAGCGTCGTCGTCGGGCAGAGATTTTGCGTCATGAAGAGGAGGTTGTTAATGGTTAGTTGGTTGAGCCGGTTGACGGCCGGTTTAAAAAAGTCGTCGGATAAACTGGGCGGCAATATAGCTGATATCTTTACCAAGCGCAGAATTGATGCCGCAACGCTGGATGAGCTGGAAGAGGCATTGATAGCCTCAGATGTCGGTTATGCGGCGGCGGCTGAAATTATCGGCAATTTTGCATCGCAGCGAGCAAATAAAGATGTCTCGCTGCCCGAAATTAAACAAATGCTGGCTGAAAATATTGCTGCCATACTGAAACCCTGCGAAAAAAAACTTGAATTCAAAGCTGCCGCGCCGAATGTGGTTTTGATGATTGGTGTCAACGGTGCCGGAAAAACAACCGCCATAGGCAAGCTGGCGCATAAGTTTAAGGATAAAAAAATCAGCCTGATCGCCGGCGATACTTTTCGTGCCGCCGCGGTCGAACAGTTGAAAATATGGGGCGAGCGCAACCAGATACCCGTCTTCTCGGGCGCATCGGGATGTGATGCCGCGGGCTTGTGTTTTGATGGCCTTAAAAAAGCAACCGACCGTCAAGATGATATTGTATTTATAGATACGGCCGGCCGTCTGCAAAACAAGGCTAATTTGACAGAAGAACTCAAAAAAATCGTTCGCGTGGTGCAAAAAGCCATCCCCAGCGCCCCTCATCATGTTTTGTTGTGTCTGGATGCCGCAACCGGTCAAAATGCACTTGATCAGGTCAATGTTTTTAAAGAAGCTGCCGGAGTTAGCGGACTAATTGTCAACAAGCTTGATGGCACGGCCAAAGGCGGCGTTTTGGTTTCGATTGCTCATGAAACAAAA
This sequence comes from uncultured Alphaproteobacteria bacterium, assembly GCA_944393715.1. Classification (GTDB taxonomy): domain Bacteria; phylum Pseudomonadota; class Alphaproteobacteria; order RF32; family CAG-239; genus CAZU01. The sequence continues at coordinate 4,783 of CALYBB010000044.1, read as the reverse complement.
CTTCCGGTTTATTATATTGGTATCGGTGAAAAAATTGATGATTTGGCAGAATTTAAGGCCGACGATTTCGCCACATCTTTGCTTGGGCTGTAAAAAAAGCCGCCATAATGATGACGGCTCGCGGGAAAATTATTTTTGCGGCGTGACAGGTTCAAATAAAATTTCGCCGCCGTTATCGGTAATTAAAACTAGATAATCCCCCTGCATTTTATATGACTTGATCCGCGGCAGAATTTGCAAAAAATTTTGCTCGGCTTCCATGGCTTCTTGCGGTCCCATCATCATGGTGGTAGCAATCGGGCTAAAGCTGATGGCATTGCCTTTTTCCAGCTTATATGATCCCATCATGTTGTTAACAACTTTACCGCTGAAATGGCCGTCTTCGGCAAAATTGACAGTTGTCGGAATATCATTGAGCGAATCGACCAGCTTGTAAGATCCGGTTTTAAAAGTCGAAGTCTGCTCGCCGCTGCAGGCCGCCAGCAACATTAACAAAACAGTAGCAAAAATTTTCATCTCTATCTCCTAAAAAATCAGAATTTATATAATAAGAAAAAACAAAGAAACTAGTCCTCTTCATCGTTTTTAATACGAATGATGTCGGCGCCGACGGATTTCAATTTTTCTTCCAATTTTTCGTATCCTCGGTCAAGGTGATAAACACGGTTGACGATAGTCTCGCCCTCTGCTACCAAGCCCGCCAGAATCAAAGCAAAAGAAGCGCGCAGGTCGGTTGCCATCACCGGTGCGCCGGAGAGCTTTTTAACCCCTCGGACAATGGCGGAAGCGTGTCCGTGAACATTGATATTGGCGCCCATGCGCAAAAGCTCCGGCACATGCATAAAACGGTTTTCAAAAATGGTTTCCGTTACCATTGAGGCGCCATCGGCCGTCAGCATCAGAGCCAGAAATTGGGCTTGCAAATCGGTCGGGAACCCCGGAAAAGGCTCAGTCATAATATCCTTACCGACCAGACGACAGCCCTTGGCGTCAACAATGATGCTGTTGGCGGTTTCGGTAATACGCACCCCCATGTCTTTTAAGACTTGCAGCGGCTGGCGCAGGGTTTCCGGTCGGGCATTAATAAGCTCGATTTTGCCGCGAGTAATGGCCGCAGCCACAGCGTATGAGCCGGCCTCAATTCGGTCGGCAATGACTTTGTGCACCGTCCCGTGCAGGGTCGAAACCCCGTCGATTGTCAAAACCGAAGTGCCAATACCCTCAATCTTGGCGCCCATATCATTGAGCATTTTGGCAAGATCGCCGATTTCCGGTTCTTTGGCAGCGTTTTCAAGAACGGTGCGACCCTCAGCCAAAACGGCAGCCATCAGAACATTGCAGGTAGCCCCGACCGAAACGCCCGGAAAAATAATGTGTGTTCCTTTGAGCCGGCCATCGGATTCGGCGTAGATATAGCCGTTGCGGATTTCGATTTTAGCACCCATTTTTTCCAGCGACGACAGGTGAATATCCATCGGACGGGCACCGATAGCACAGCCGCCTGGCAAAGAAAGCTCGCATTTGCCATAACGTGCCAGCAAAGGTCCCAAAACATAGTAAGAAGCTCGCATCTTGCGGACATAGTCATAAGGAGCGACCAGACTTTTGATGCTTTTGGTGCGGTAAGAATAAGTCTTGGTTGCATGACCATCAACAAAATCGTCAAATTCGTTAATCTGAGTGCCCAGCTGTTCCAAAAGCAGGTTCATCGCCTTAATATCAGACAGCATCGGCATATTGGTCAACGTAACGGTCTCGTCGGTCAGAAGCGAAGCGCAAATAAGCGGCAGCGCAGCATTTTTTGCACCGCTGATAAAAATTTTGCCCTCTAAGACTTTGCCGCCGTGAATTTTAATTTTGTCCATGGCATTTCTCCTTCAGCTGTTGGCGTTTTTCTTGCTGCAGTTTGCGTTTTTTGAGATTTTTTTGCAACGCTCTGGCCTCGCGCGCAAAACGTTCGGCAGATCGCGGCAGTTTTTTGGGTTTGGTATTATCGACCATTAAAATATCCTTGTGGTTAACAATATTTGTATTTATAGCACAAAAAAAATAAAAAATAAGCAAAATAAAGAAAAAATCCCTTGATTTTTGTTTTTTGGTTTTGTAATGTGTGTTTCGCAAACGATGATACCGCAGGCACGCCTGTAGAGGTTGGGTCTACCGGAAAAGAAAGATATTATTTTGCCGCTATAGCTCAGTGGTAGCGCTAAGCAAAATTGATACAATGGGTATCAATTTTGTCTGCCAGCTCTTCGGAACATCTTAGGGAGCGAGGGCAGCGGGAGCAACCGTGGCGAGCTTAGATGCCGAAGGCACACCCGTAAAGGGTGGGCTCTACCGGAAAAGAAAGATATTATTTTGCCGCTATAGCTCAGTGGTAGAGCACACCCTTGGTAAGGGTGGGGTCGTAAGTCCGATTCTTACTAGCGGCACCATTTTTGATATTTCCGCCCATGTGGCGGATTTTTTGTTTTTAAACAATGCTTTATTCAGTCCGATTTACACAATTTTGAAAAGGGTAAATTTTAACAATTTATCGGACTTTTTAGTAGTTGCATATTTTAGATTTTAACTTTACTATGTATAGGATATTAATTTTTAAGGATTTTCTATGAGTATTAAATATTGTATTTGGGATGTTGGTCAAGTTATATATCCGTATACTTTGTCCTACCTAGATGAATGGGCTTATTCTAAAACGACAGATAAAAAACGTTTTAAGAATAAAGGCGGGGTTAAAAAATTTAATTATAATCCCTATATGTCCGGCGAAATTAGCGATGAAGATTTCTGTAGAAGCTTATGTCAAGAATACTATATTCCATTTGAACAAAAAGCGATAGCAGAAATCAAAAAAGCTTTATATGATGGTGTTGGAAATTTCTTTGAAGAAACACTAGAAACCATACAAACTTTATCTACACAAAATATTCAAAATTGTATCTTGTCAAATGCACTTCCATTCTTGGAAGAAACTGCCCCCAAACAGATAGATATAGACTATCGATTTGTTTCATTTAAATTAGGACTTTTAAAACCAAACCCTGAGATTTATAAGGAAGTTCGCAGGCGTTTAAATTGCCGCTTTGATGAAATGATTTTTGTTGATGATAAAGAAAAAAATGTACAATCAGCCAAAAATTTGGGAATTAATGGTATTGTTTTTAATCGGAATACAATAAAAAGTGATTGTGAAAAAATAATTAAAAAATCTAATGAATAACATACACTTATCTTTTCTTTGCGGACGAATTGACAATTTCTAAAAAGCATCTATTTTTCTTTTTAATTTCTTAAAGTCCTCATAGTTTTTAGTCCGATAATTGCATAGTATCTCGCACCATTTATGATAATGCACCATTAAAGGTGCTTTTTTTGTATATATTCCAAACCTTTCAGAGAGTCCGATTTGCGTAATTTTAAAAAGAACAAATTTTAATAAATTATCGGACTTTTAAAAATTTCTTGTTTTTTTAACTATTTTATTATAATTTTTCAAATGAGTTTTACGAGGAGAAAAATGAGCTTATCTATTCAAGAGGCTAAAAATTTAATTGCTGAAATAAAAGCAAGAGATACAGCTTTGGGGCGAGATATGTCTCGTTGGTGGATGTATGAAAATCATATCGTTACCACAGCAAAAGTTGCAAAAACAATTGCTTCAAAAATAAAAGGAATGGATGCAGAACAAGCGTACGTTGGAGCTTTGTTGCATGATATTTGTCGAACCAATGAACGTAATGAAAAACGTTTCCATGGTATTTCCGGATATGAAAAATTAATTAATTTGGATGAAAATGCCGCACGTTCTGCCCTATTGCATATGTTTTTATGGAACAAATTACCAAAATATGAAAATTGCTCCGAGATGTTCTTTGGCAATAAAAAAGACTATGATTTTATAGCCAATTATATCCAAAACATTACAACAACAGACTATGATTTATTATTTCAGCTTGCAGATAACTTAGCTAATAAGAATGGTTTTGTAACAATTGAACAAAGGGCAAAAGACCTTGAAGAAAGGAAAGGCATTAAACTTAGTAAAGAATGGCTAGATATGCGTTATAAATTAAAAACGTATTTTGATAAAAAAATCGGTTATGACATTTATAGCCTTTTTAATAAACATCCAACAAACACAAGAGAACGTTGATGCTACTTAAACACATCAATTTTCTTACTCAAAAGCTTAAAATCATCATAATTTTTAGTCCGATAATTGCTTAATCTTACAGTAGCTTGTGGATGTCGTATTCATCATAGCCTTCGTAATAATAGCTGACGTCTATGCCTTTCATAAAGATCTCTCGCTCATTGATTTTATCGGTAAGTGCGTTTTTTAAGAGATGTTTTATTTCAATATCTTTAATTGGGCTTCTTTCCATAGCGGACAGATAGTCGGATTTATCAATTTTATTCCAATCAACCACCATTTTTAGTTCTTTTTTAAAGATTAAATCAAGCCAAATTCGGATGGCTCGACCATTTCCTTCTCTAAAAGGATGAGCTATATTCATTTCAACATATTTTTCAACAATTTCATCAAAGGTTGATTGGGGCATTTTATCTATATGTTTTAAGGCTTGCTCTAAATACATAACCGGCGCAAATCTAAAATTTCCTTTAGAAAGATTAACAGTCCGTATTTTTCCGGCAAAATCATAAATATCTTCAAATAAAAATTTGTGAATCTGCTTCAATCCGGCAAAAGTACCGACTTTAAGAGTATTTATTTTACCACTGTCAAAAAGTTTTTTAGCTTTTTCTTTACTAAGCTTTT
>CALYBB010000043.1 GCA_944393715.1 uncultured Alphaproteobacteria bacterium | reverse complement strand
TTGCGTATGTTGTAACTCGAACCATGATTCAACCCTCCCTATTCTCGTTAACAAGGCCGATCAGGACATCCAAGATTTCTCTGGATGCCGTGAACACCTGAGCGCAGGCCGCATAAGACTGCTGATAAATAATAAGCTGTGATAATTCTTCGTCCAAATCAACGCCGCTGACCTGAGACTCTTTATAGGAAATTGCCTCGGTTAAAGCCGTCTGATATTCATAAGACGACTGCGCTGTGTTGGTCAGGCTGGCAACATTGCCGACGAAAGTTGACGCATAATTTGAAATTGTGGTCGCGGTCTGTGCCATATCGCCGGATTGTTTAAAACTTTGCGACGACGTAAAGACCTCTGCCATTTTGTTGGCTATACCGTTTGAAGCGCCGTTAATGACATAAGCGCCTTTATTGGCATCAAAATCAGGTGCTCCAGCGGCAATCAAATTGGCGTTTTCCGTTATATCCGACCGGATACCAATAACCGCCGCATAGCCGCAGTTTGACGTGTTCATATCAAGCTTGTCCAAGACTCCGCCGCCGGCTGTTTCAGCAATCTCAAGCTGTGCTCCCTCAAGGCTTTCAATCCGCAGCATATAGCCGTCGCCGTTGGAAACCAATGATGCTTTAAGATGCGTATTTAAGTCCGGATTATTATTAATCTGGTCGGCAATATCCTGCATTGTCATTGAACGGGTAATGGTTATTGAACCATAGTTTAAGCCGTTGACGGAATCTGAAAAGCTCCAAGTTGTCGGCGCGTTAACTCCGACCGAAGTCGTGGCACTGATGACTTTGGAATCATAAATATAGTCTGCCCGATCGGTTGTAAAAAAGTCATTCAGGCCAAAAAATTCCGAAAAGCCCTTTTCCGTCGTATCATAGACGCCATCTCCATTAACGTCAAAACTAATGGTGGCATTTTCCTGTCCTGATCCTGGGGTCGAGGTGTTTTCGTCTATGATTGAGAGCGTGTAATCGCTGTCTCCGGTAGAGATGACCAGATGACCATTGCCGTTCATATAGACTTCGGCATTATCCAATTTTCCGCCATCAGGCGAACGCATCCAGTCCTGTAAAGCCGTCATCATATCGCTTAAGGTGCCTTCTTTAAAACCTATACCGCCGGCTAAAGATGTTGTTGCTACCTGATTGCCCTCGGCATCAAAAATGATAAACCGAACATCGCCTTCGTCGATGCGGATACTCTGATTGTATTCGCCGGTTGCACTGTTGCCGATAAAAGTCGCCGCACCAGTCATTTCTGATGGCATATTCGGATAGGCGGTTCCCTGATTATGTACCTCGTTAATCTGTGTGTAAAGGACATAGGCCAACTCGTCTAACTGGCTTTGCAGCGACGGCAGGGTCTTGTCGCGTATTTCCACCAAGCCGCCGATAGAACCACCGCTCAGCTTTGAGGTTACATCCTGCCCGTCGACATAAATCCCCTGAATATTGCCGCTGTCATAGCTGTTGTCGGCGCCAACCTGAGCCAAAGCCGAATGAGACAATTCGTGCACCTCGTTATCCAGAAGCATCACACCCGATGTGGTTTGGATAACCACTTCGCCGCTATCGCGGGTATAATAAGTTATGTCCAGATATGTGCTCAGTTCGCGCAGCGCCGCATCACGCTGATCCTGCAAATTGGCTACGCCGTCACGATTTAAAACCGTATATTTCACAATATCAGTGTTTAGTTCCTTGATGCTGTTTAACAGCGAATTGATACTAGAAACGGCGTCGTTTATTTCCATATCGGCGTCGCCGCGCAAGGTTTGGATATTGGTTGACAAATAGTTAAGCTTGCTGGTCAGATTCTGAGCCTCACTCAATAGGCTATACCGTGCCGCAGCCGATGTTACATTGGTCGAAAAAGTTTCAAACGCGCTTTGCAACAGGCTGACATTTGCCGCAACCGAATTGCCGGCTTCGGTTGTGCCCATCAGATTGTCAAGCCGGCTTAAATAATCGTGCTGTGTTGACAATGACGAGGTTAATGCATTTGAAGACAAAAAGCTCTTGAGCAATCCTTCGTCAACCGTCCTTTGGGTATTGCCGAGCTTAACACCCATTGTGTTTCCGGCGGCAACCAGTGCCGACTGACTAGCTGTTTTGCGGGTGTAGCCCTCGGTATCAACGTTGGCAATATTATTACTGACAATCTCTAGCTGCGCCTGTGCGACTTTCATTCCCGACAAAGAACTTGAAATACTGTTGAGTAAAGCCATGACCGTTCTCCTTATAACGTTCTGTTAAATGCCAAAGCGTTGCGGTTGTTGTCCAGCGGCGTATAGGTGCCGTGTGCGCCGTAGGAGGTTGCGTTTGATTTGTTGGTGGTTTTGGCGATGCCTATAATCGTGTCCATAACTTTTTTTCCGGCCTCCATTCTGGTTTTTAAGAGCATTTCATTGGTCTTGAGAGCCTTGTCCAAAATCCCAGACAATTCTTTAAGCTCATCTTTTTCTTTGCTCTCAAAAGCTGATACTGCCGCACGGTTTTTGATAAAAAAAGCACTCAAAGAACGATAAGCTGCGACGGTCTTCAGTTTTTGCTCGTATAAAAGCTTTACCGTTTTAACATCGTTATTTTTCAGCGCTTCGTTTTCTTTGCCGATGACGTCTGTAAAACCGGAAACAATTTGTTTCATCAGGTCTATTTTTTCAGCAATATCTTTTGTCTGCAATTCTTCCATTTCTTTTCTCCCTTATTTCTGAGGCTCACCGCCGGCCGCATTTTCCTGAAGCTGCAAAACCGCCTGCATTACGTAATCCTTAACGCCGACAGAACCGACTTTGGCCATTTCTTTGCCATATTCATCCAATAATAACGAACGGTAGATTTTTTCTGCCTGACCGCCGCCGAACATGCCCTCGGTCGAGATGCCTTCAAACATACTTTCCATCATCCGGCTCAGGAAAAAGGCTTCAAAGCTTTCGGCTGCCTCTTCGGCTTTGGTTTTATCGGCGGCAGAAAAAGTTTTTTCGTTAACGCTGGAAGCCGCTTTAAAACCAGACAAGATGTTGTTTACCATAATTTCGTTTTCCATTCCGGCCTCCTTAAATAACCTCAATTTCAGCCTGCAATGCGCCGCTGGCCTTGATTGCCTGCAAAATGCTGATCAAATCGCGCGGTGTAACTCCCAGTGCGTTTAGACCGTTGACCAACTCCTGCAAGTTGACACCAGTATCCAAAACCTGCATTTTGGCATCTGTGTCTTCTTGAACATCGATCAGTTCCGTCGTCAAGACAACCGGCTCGCCCAAGGTGAAAGGTTCCGGCTGTGAAACAAACGGAATATCGGTTATTTTAATGGTCAAATTCCCTTGGGCAATTGCCAGACGGTTGATCTTGACATCTTTGCCAATAACCACGATGCCTGAACTCTCGTCAACAACTACTCTGGCCGTTTGGTCCGGCTGAACCTGAAGCTGTTCGACTCTGGTCATCAAGTCGACAATTTTATCTCTATAGGTATTGGGAATAACCAGTTCAACCGTCCCCGGATCAAGCGATTTGGCGGCTGTTGTCCCCAACATGGCATTAATGGCATCCGCCACCCGCCGCGAAGTGGTAAAATCCGGATTTCTGAGCGCAATATTCATCGTCGCAAGACTATCCAGCTTAAAAGGGATTTCTTTTTCGACGATAGCGCCGCTGGCAATCCGCCCTGCCGTCGGAACCCCGCGAACAATCGATGACCCCGTGTTTTGGTTGCCGGCAGCAACCGCACCGGTGGCTATTGTTCCTTGAGCCACGGCATAAACTTCACCGTCGGCGCCTTTTAGCGGTGTTGCAATCAATGTGCCACCCTGAAGATTCTTGGCATCGCCCAAAGCCGAGACATTAACGTCTATCCGTGACCCTTGGCGGGAGAATGCCGGCAAATTTGCCGTTACCATTACCGCGGCGATGTTTTTAGCCTTAATCTGTCCATCTCTGGCATTAACGCCAACCATGTCCAGCATCGAGATAAGACTTTCTTTGGCAAAATCAACCGACTTAATGTTGTCTCCGGTGCCGTTTAGCCCAACAACCAGACCATATCCAACTAGCTGGTTGTCGCGTACGCCCTCAAAATCGGCAATATCTTTAATCCTTGAGACCGCCGCTGCTTGATTAACCGGCATTGAGAGGCTCGCTATAATTGTTGCAAAAGCCATATTTTTCAAACATTTAAGCCAAATCATTTTTTGCATTCCCCAAAATTAATGCTCTTTACCTGTTTGAGATATATGCAATTTGTGTGCCATTTTTATGGCGAATGTTGCCAAAAATGTTTTTTTATATTTTTTAATCGTAAACAAAGAAAATGCCGACTACCAACAAACAAAAAACTGTTGCAAAAAAAGGATCCTTTTTTTGCAACAATTTTATTTAGTATAGCACAAAAGTGTTAAAAAAACAATAATTTTAACCGAATGCCTTGATTAGTCCGGATTTTTCCCCTTGTCTTTCATCGCCATCTTGTTCTGTTCTGCTTTTTTTATTGTGTTGCAAAAAAAGGATCCTTTTTTTGCAACACAACTGAGGAGAAAACCATGAAAAAATACTTACTTTTGGCCGGAACCTTTTTGGGATTATGCGGAACAGTCTTTGCCGAAACCCCTAATTGTGCCGTTCGTCCAACCTGCAAAGAACTCGGCTATGTCATGACTGCTGACGAGTGCGGCAGCGCCCCTAAGCTTAAATGTCCTTTTGGCGATGATAGCGCCTTTTTCTGTATTAAATCTGAGGAAGATGAGCCATCAGCCTCACAATCAACTTGCGGCATTGGTTCCATCCTCTATAGCGACAAAAAATGTTATGACGGCACTCCCAGCGGCGTAACGCCAATCGGTGTGGTTATTGATAATAGCCGCAGAGTTGCCATATCTTTAACCATCAAACCTTCTTTGGCTTGGGGTGGCTACGGCACAGATGAACCAGGGTTGGACAATGTTACATCTTCAAACTACCAAACTTATGACACCTCAGGATATGCTAATACGTATCAATTAGTCAAAAACTCGACATCTGATCATCCGGCTGCTGAATATTGCTATAATTCAACCGAGGGCGGTATGCCCGCTTCTAGTTGGTATTTGCCCAGTGCCAAAGACTTAAAATCATTTTATAGCAATTTTCCGCAAGTTGATCCGACGCTCCTTTCACTGGGGGCTCCGGCCTTTAAAGCAAACAGTTCAACTATGGCTTACTGGAGTTCAAACGAAAGGACTGCGAATTATGCCTTTGCTATAAACTATTCCGGATTTGTCGCTAGTGCGAGTAAAAATATTGCATCGACGGCATACTATACGCGATGCGCTATCAGTTATTAGATAATGATTCCGGCTTCCGGCACAAAAAATCCCGATGACTATGGAGCATCGGGATTTTTTGTGTTAAAACCTTCTGTGGTTTTTGTGACATTTTTGATTTCGCGAATGTTGTCTCCCGTTTCGTTGATTGTCCGCTCTGTGGTTTCCATCAGCCGCGCCGAAGAATTAAAAAAATCGACCATGGAAGCGCAACCGCTTAAAAACAACAAGCTCAAAATCGAGGTCAGCGCAATTAATAATGTTCTTTTCATAATTTGTGTTTTATTAATTTTGAGCTTTAAGATAGCATCTTTGAACATTAAAAGCAATAAAAAAGCCGCTCCCTCACAGAACGGCTTTTAGAAAGAGACGCTAAAAATTTAGAAATATCTCTTAAGCATAGCTTCTAAAGCTTTGCCATGGCGGGCTTCGTCACGGGCCATTTCATGAACCGAATCATGAATGGCGTCAAGATTGAGCTCTTTGGCTTTTTTGGCAATCGCCATTTTGCCGTGGCAGGCGCCGTTTTCGCCGGCCAGCATTTTTTCAAGATTGGCTTTGGTGGAAGCAGAAACCAACTCGCCCAGCATTTCGCCGAAGCGTGATGCGTGTTCGGCTTCTTCATGGGCAATCTGTTCCAAAACAACGGCAATTTCCGGATAGCCCTCACGCATAGCCTGACGGGCCATTGCCAAATACATACCGACCTCAGAACATTCACCGTTGAAGTGATTGCGCAATCCTTCCAAAATTTCGGCATCAACACCTTTGGCTATGCCGATAACATGTTCGGCCGCCCAAGACATTTCCTCTTCTTTGTAAGGAACAATCTTATCGCCGGTCGCTTTGCACACCGGACAAACCGCCGCCTCACCGTCGGCTACTTCAAAAACCTGACCGCAGATTAAACATTTGTATTTCATTTTCAGTCCTTTATCTGATTAAAACCATCGCCTTTGGTTATAACAAAACGGCAACCGTATTTAAACCGCCTTTCACAACTCTTGCACAAGATTCTGCCGTGCACTAAAAAAAGAGCTGCCAAAACAGCTCTTTTTGATAAAATTCCTGATACCAATTAACGTTTGGAGAACTGGTAAGAACGGCGGGCTTTGGCGCGGCCGTATTTCTTACGTTCAACCGTTCTGTCGTCTCGGGTCAGGAAGCCAGCCTTTTTCAGGCAGTCGCGCAATTCCGGCTCATAAGCATTCAGGGCTTTGGAAATACCATGCTTAATTGCACCGGCCTGACCGGACAAACCACCGCCTTTAACCGTACAGACGACGTCAAATTCATTAACGCGGTTGGCAACCTCGAACGGCTGGTTGATAATCATCTTCAAAACCGGACGGGCAAAATACTGATCAATCGATTTTTCATTAATCGTGATATTGCCTTTGCCGGCTTTAATCCATACGCGGGCAACGGCGTCTTTTCTTTTGCCGGTGGCATAAGCACGACCCAGCTTGTCTTTTTTGGCTTTGCGGACGACTGTCTCGGCAGTTGCTTCAACCGTGGCCGCTTTTTTAATATCTTGCAATGACTCAATCTTTTCAGCCATGATTATCTGCTCCTTTTGTTCTTAGAATTTTTAGAGGCAATATCCAACACTTGAGGATTTTGCGCAGTGTGCGGATGCTCGCTTCCGGCGTAGACTTTGAGTTTGGTCATCTGCTGGCGCCCCATCGGGTTGCGCGAGATCATGCGCTCAACGGCCTTAATGATAACTCTTTCCGGAAAACGGCCATTTAAGATTTTTTCGGCTGTGGTTTCTTTGACGCCGCCGATCCAACCGGTGTGTTTGAAATATTTTTTGGCCGTCAATTTGTTGCCGGTCAGCTTAACTTTGTCGGCATTAATAACAACGACATAATCGCCGCAGTCAATGTTCGGCACAAAATTGGGCTTGTGTTTGCCGCGCAAAATCTTGGCAATTTCGGCGGATAGACGACCCAAAACAACGCCTTCGGCATCGACAACGTACCATTTTCTCTCAATATCAGAAGGTTTTGTTGCATAAGTGTTCATCTGTTTTCTCTCTTTGGTTAGAAATATTACTTCGGCGTCAATATACAGGAACAAATATTGTTGTCAATAAAAAATTTATATTATTTTTCAATATTTTGTTTAGCGGTATAATAATACCGTCAGATAATCGATTGATTATTATTGTAATTATGCAAACAAAAAACTATAAAAAGCTGCAAAACTAAACCTTGGTTTTATATTGTATATTGCTGATCCGTGCTTATCTAAAGATTTAGTTCTTTAAGATAACCAATTAGGCAGGTTTAAGATGCGGTTTATTTCCCCAAACCCTTATTCTTTAGTGTTGCTGGCCGGATTGGCTTTGGCTGCGGTTGGCGGATATTACAAATATGCTCGTTCGGCGCTACCGCCGGACAACAAAGAAACTGTTATAAATGTTATCCCGCTCAAAGCTCAGGACGCTCTGCTGACCAATCAATATATCGGCTATGTAACACCGATTAAGGCGGTTGAAATGGCGTCTAATGTTTCCGGTTATGTCGACGAAGTATGGGCCGAAGGCGGACAAGAGGTGCGCGAAGGCGATAATCTGGTTTTAATTGATCAACGCGAATATAAGGCTCAACTTGACGCAGCGGTTGCTGCAACCGCACAAGCCAAGGCTGATTTTGATAATGCCAAAAGCTATTATCAAAGGATAAAAAAAGCCGGCAAAAAAGCTTTTTCGGCTTCGGAACTTGATCAAGCTAAAGCGCAGTTTTTGGCTGCCGAGGCCACCTTCAAACAAGCCAAAGCCGAACAAACAAAAGCCGAAGTCTTATGGCATTATACCGTTTTGCAAGCGCCAATTGACGGTGTTATCGGCGATGTAACGTTGACCAAGGGCGATTATGTGGCTCCGAGTGAATCGCCGTTGTTTGAGATTATCCAGTTTGATCCGATTCGGGTAAAATTTGCCATCTCCGACAAAGAATACTTGAAAGCGGCAACCTTTGGCAGCAAAAAAGCAATGTTTGCCGACGAGACCATTCAAATAAAACTGGCCGACGGCAGTATTTATCCGCAGCAAGGCATTTTTCGCTATACCGACAACCAAGTTGATAAAGACACCAACTCTGTTACAATCTTTGCCGATTTTACCAATGCAGACAAAAAACTGCTGGCCAATTCTTATGTCGACGTGATTATTTCCAAACAAATGAAAGATGTTTTTTTGGTGCGGCAAAAAAATGTTATTTTGAACGATAAGGGCGCTTTTGTTTATGTGATGCAAAAAGGAAAGCTTAAGCTGGTTCCGCTTAAGATAGCCGGCTATTCCGGCGACAGCTATATTACGGAAAATCGTTTTGCCAAAGATGAATTTTTAGTGGTTGATAAAATCGGCCGGATTTCTCCGGAGACTAAGCTTAAAATGAAAATTATCTCCGCGACGGAGGCGCCATAAATGTTTTCGGAATATTTTATTGAGCGGCCGCGATTTGCCGGCGTTGTGTCCATTGTTTTGGTTTTGCTTGGGTTGTTGGCCATTGCGGTTTTGCCGATATCACAATACCCCAATATTACGCCGCCGCAAATCGTCGTAAAAGCGACCTACCCCGGTGCATCGGCCGAAGTTCTGACTGATACCGTTGCCATTCCGATTGAAAATGCCATCAACGGAGTTGAAGATATGCTTTATATGTCGTCGACCTCTGATGACAACGGCAGCTATACCCTGACTATTACCTTCAATATCGGCACTGATCCGGATATTGCGCGGGTCAAAGTGCAAAACCGTCTGCAGCAGGTCAATTCACAACTGCCAGAAATTGTTACCAAACAGGGAATTGATATTACCAGTCAGTTGTCGAACATGCTGGCAATGCTTGTTTTGCGCTCGCCTAATAACAGCTACGACAGTTTGTATTTGTCTAACTTTGCTTATAACAATATCCAAAATCCGCTGCTGCGCATTGATGGTATGGGCAGCGTTGATATTTACGGGCCGCAGCACTCCATGCGAATATGGTTGAATCCGCCTCAAATTGCGGCACTTGGTCTGGACAGTTCCGAAATCATCAGCATTGTGGAAAGCCAGAATACTCAGGCATCTATCGGTTCTATAGGCTCGGCGCCAAGTCCGGAAAACAACCCTATTGTGTTATCTTTAACAGCCAAAGGGCTTCTCAGCACGCCGGAAGATTTTGAAAATATTATTGTCGCTACTTCTGACAACGGCGGCATCATCCGACTTAAAGATGTAGCCAGAGTGGAAATCGGCGCCGATACTTACAATATGAATGCTCATTTTGACAATGCACCGGCGGTGATTATCGGTTTGAGCCAGACGCCGAACTCCAATTCTCTCAATATCATGAAAGACGTGCGCCAAGAGATTAAAACTTTGAGCAAAACTTTTCCCGATGATATGGAATTTCGCGTGGCGTATGATTCTACTGAATTTGTCCGTTCTTCAATATCCAGTATTATTGAAACACTAACCATTACTTTTTCGTTGGTGGTTTTAGTAACCTATATCTTTTTGCAAAAAATCCGTACGACCATTATTCCGTTGATTACCATTCCGGTATCGCTGATTGCTACTTTTGCCGTTATTTATGTTTTGGGATTTGATATTAATATTCTTACTTTGTTTGCGATGATTCTTGCCATCGGACTGGTTGTGGACGACGCTATTATTGTGGTGGAGCGTGTTGAATATCTGATGGCCGAAGAAAAAATGGATGCAAAATCGGCTGCCATCAAGGCCATGCAACAAATCGGCAGCGCCATTATTGCTACAACCTTTGTGTTGTTGTCCATTTTTATTCCGGTGGGATTAATGGCCGGCATAACCGGAAAAATTTATCAGCAATTTGCGGTTACCATTGCCACGGCTATCGTGTTTTCGGCCGTTAATGCTCTGAGTCTCAGCCCTTCGTTATGCGCCATTTTTTTGAAAGATGGTTCAACCGAAAAAAGTAAAACTTTTTTTCAAAAATTTAATCAAATGGTTGAATACGGACGGCAAAAATATCTTAAGGCCGTTACTTTTTTTTCCGGCAGACTTAAAACGACCGCCGCGGTTATTGCGGTGGTCATCGCACTCATTGGGCTGGGTTTTAAGCTGACGGCAACATCTTTTCTGCCGGAAGAAGATCAAGGTATTATCTTTGCCAATATCCAGCTTTCCAATACTTCAACCATCAATCAAACCAACAAAGTTTTGGCAGAATTAGCCGAAAGAATCTTGAAAATGGATGGCGTGCAGTATTTCATATCGGTGGCCGGATATTCCATTCTGGGAGGCGGCGGCGAAAATGTGGCGCTTGGAGTGGTTGGACTGGAAGACTGGAGTAAGCGCAAAGCCAAAAGTCTTTCTGCTCAGGCTCTTATTAACAAACTGACCAAAGACTACGCTGCCAATACGCAATCGCAAATTGATTTTTTTGCACCGCCTTCTATTCCGGGAATCGGTAGTGCTGACGGACTGTCTTTTGAACTGTTGGCTATCGACGGCAAAACTGGCGGAGCCGAGCTTTTTACCGAGATGGAAAAATTTTTGGCTGCACTTAATAAAACACCGCAACTTGCTTATGCCTTTAGCACCTATACCGCCGACACACCTCATGTTTTTTTGGATATTGACCGTACCAAACTTGAAAGTATGGCGATCTCTACCGCCGATTTATGGACGGCTCTCAATAACAATCTCGGATCAAGCTATATTAATAATATTACGCAGGATGGTCAGGTTAATAAAGTTATTGCTCAGGCCGATTATCCTTATCGTAAAAATATTGACGATGTTTTGGATTTGTATATTAAGACAAAAACCGGCGACATGGTGCGGGTGCGTTCCTTTGCCGAAGTTAAGACGGAAATTTCTCCCAAAATTCTTTATCGTTATAATCTTTACAGCGCCGCGGCAATTACGGCACAGGCGGCTGCTGATGTTTCCAGCGGCACGGCCATAGCCGAAGTCCTTAAGACAGCTTCTGATATTCTGCCTAAAAATTTCCAGATCGCCTGGACAGGTTTGAGTCTGCAGGAAGTTGAAGCTGCCGGTCTAGCCGGATTCTTAATTTTGCTGGCGTTGATATTTTGCTATTTGTTTTTGGTGGCTCTTTATGAAAGCTGGATGCTGGCTTTTTCGGTCATGTTTTCAACCGTATTTGCCATTCTCGGTGCTCTGGTCGGCCTGCATCTGATGGGACAGCCTTTGAATATTTATGCCCAGCTCGGACTAATCATGCTTATTGGTCTGGCCGCCAAAAACGCTATTTTGATTGTTGAATTTACTAAAGACTACCGTGATAAAGGATTTTCTATACTTGAGGCCGCTGAAAAAGGCGCCGGCGAAAGATTCCGTGCGGTTTTGATGACAGCATTAACATTTATTTTGGGCGTGTTTCCGATGATTATTGCCAAAGGTGCCGGCGCAGCCAGTCAGATTGCCATCGGGTCATCCGTGTTTTTTGGAATGATTGCGGCAACTGCTGTCGGTATTATTTTTATTCCGGCCTTGTTTGCACTATTTGAACACCTGAAAGAATGGCGAAAAAAAAACGACGGCTATCCGGAGAAAAGCAATGAATAAAAAACTTTTGTTCTGCACTGTTTCTCTTTTTTTAACGGCTTGCAGCATCGGTCCAGATTATAAACTGCCGCCGGTTTATGAAGACGGTAAAATTGCCGAGAGTCTTCATCTTAATCTTACGGCAGGCTCAGCTTTGAAAATTGATAAAGAATGGTATAAATCTTTTGATGACCCAAATTTGAACCAATTGATTGATAAAAGTCTCCGACATAGTCCAAACATTAAAAGCGCGGTTGAAAAATTAAAACAGGCACGCTACCAGCTCTCTATTAACCGCGCCGGATTTTTTCCTGCCTTTGACGCCAAAGGATCATATGACAAAAGCCGACAAAATCTGGTCGGTAGTTTTCCGATAGACAGCGAATATTTTCAGATAGGAATCGATGCTTCATGGGAATTAGATATTTGGGGCGGGCAAAGGCGCCTGACTGAAAGTGCTGCCGCCATGCTGAAAGCCGCCGCTGCCGATTTTGACAATGTCCGTCTTACTCTTACTGCAGAGATAGCCTCACAATATATTAACTGGCGTCTAACTGAAAAAATGCTCGGAATTACTAAAAAAAATCTTGAGTTGCAGAAAGAAATTTTTGATACAGTGAAATCGCGTTATGAATCCGGTCTGGCCAGTGATTTGGATTATAAACAAGCACAGTCAATTTTAGACAAGACAAAAATGCAACTGCCCGATCTACGCGCACAAGAAAATGCTTATCATAATGCTTTGTCCATATTAACCGGTTTGCTGCCTGTGGATATTGGCAAAGGGGAATCAAAACTTCCGGAGACAAAAGTGCCGTTTGACAGCAAAACCCTTTATAATCTGCCAATTAGCATTGTTCGTAATCGGCCGGATGTTCAAGCCGCAGAACAAAAACTGATTGCTCAAAACGCTCTTATCGGAAAAGCCTTGTCCAATTTGCTGCCATCAGTATCATTAGCCGGTTTTCTTGGTTATCAGAATCGAAGTTTGTCGCCGATTTTCGGTGCCGATTATGATATGTACACTCTCAGCGGCGCAGCGAATTTGCCACTTTTGCACTGGGGCGAATTGATTAATCAGGTCAGAATCCAAAAATCGGCTACCCGCGAAGCTTTTGCACTTTATCAGGCCAGTCTGCTGACGGCTATCGCCGATATTGACAATGCCGCCAAGAACCTGAGCGAAGAAGAAAAACGCAACGCCGCGGCTTTTAGTAATATGACAATGGCAAAAGAAGTTTTGGATTTGAGCCTGCAGAAATACCGAAACGGGCTAATTGAATTTTCAGACGTTTTGACGGCCGAACAAAACAAACTTTCGGCCGAGCAAACATATCTGCAAAGCAATGCAAGCATTTATCTGAAGCTTGTCAGCTTCTATAAGGCGGTCGGCGGCGGATTCGGGATTAATCGTAATATTCCGGCTTGCCAAAAGGATGAAACAAATTCGGCCGACGAGCCTTATAAAGATTGATATTGGTGATTTCCGGAATATCATGAGTGCGATACCAATAACCTTTTGTCTTCATACAAGCCGCATATTCTCTCGGGTCTATGTCCTCGTCATCGTAACGAGAATTTACGATCAGCGGCTGAGCTCCGGGATAAGGGACATAGGTTGCCCAAACGCCGCGGCTTGAATTCCAATCGGCACGGGTATTTAGTTTGGTTTCTTCCGTATAAAACCACGAACGATAATCCGGAAAAAACTGGATAGCCTTGGCTTTTAACAAACATTCGCTGTGGTCGCTGGCAAATTTTTCAACACCGGTATGCGTGCGTTCCCAATGATAAACGACCTGCCCCGTTCCACCGCTGAAATAGGAGCAGGAACAAACAAAAAAGCAGACTAACAAAACAATTTTTCTCATTTTAAAAATCCAAATTCGTATAATTCCGCGCCGGCAAAATACCACGAATCGTATCTTTTAGCAGGTCTTTAAATGCCGGACGTGATTTTATCTTGGAATACCATAGTTTTGATGTGGCAAATTCATCCCAAGGAACGTCACCCAAATAGTCTATAACCGAGAAATGCGCGGCAGCAGCCAAATCGGCTAAAGACAACTCTTCCCCTGCCAGATACTGATGTTTTTCCAAAAGCCATTCAATATATTCAAGATGATAGCCGAGATTATTTAGCCCTATCTTTAAGATTTTAGAATCCGGCGCCAAACCTTTGGCAAAGCGCTTATAAACCTTTTCGGCAACAATATTGCGGTAGACTTCTCGGTAAAATTTATTGTCAAACCAATCTATCATGCGGCGAATTTCCGCTTTTTGTTTGGGAGAACCAAAGATCAGCGGATTTTCAGAGACTGTTTCCTCCAGATATTCTGATATTGCATAATGGCCGACAATCACATTACCGTCATTCAAAAATACCGGAAGCTCTCCTGCCGGATTGAGCTTATATAAATCGGCCGACGGCTGCCACGGCTCCTCTTCTTTTAGGATGAAGAGCATTTTTTTCTCACTCATCTGCAGGCGAATCTTGCGAGCAAAAGGCGATGTTGTGTGATGTACCAGTAAGACCATAGCAAATCAGAATATAACCGTAGTTTTATCGGGCGTCAAGTTTGTTGTAGATATTTTCAACGCTATTTGGCGTATTTGTTTTTCTGCCGTTAAGGCTTGTTACTTTTCGGCATTGTTTTTGTCGAACTTGATTGGTTTTCCGGCATATTTTCAAGACCAAACGTCGGCGGAACCGTGCCCTCGTATTTTTTTTCAAATTCGTTGATTGTTTGTTGCAAAGATTGTTGCAAAATTTCGATATTTTTTTTTTTTTTTTTTTAACGAGTAAACCATTTTGATATCATATACCGATGGTTTGATGTCTTGTAAATACCTATAAAAACTGGAATATTACATAAGGTATGATTGGCCATATCTTCCT
>CALYBB010000042.1 GCA_944393715.1 uncultured Alphaproteobacteria bacterium | reverse complement strand
AATCATCGACATAATAAGCTACTGAGCGTGAACCGCTTTGCAAGCTGACGATGTTTTGAATATTCAAAAAAACGCTTTTATGTAAAATTTGTTTAATAAAATTCAGGTCATCAGCATTTTCTTGAGTTAAATATTGCATATTTTTCACTCCTATTAGTGGAATGGTAAATGTCAATATCTTAAAATTGAGTAAAATCTTCAATTTTTCGGCTCAATTTCCCAAACTCTTCGCGATATTTAGTCCGATAATCGCACAATATCGCGCACCATTTATTGATATTTCCGCCCGAGTGGCGGATTTTTTTATTTTTAAACAATCGCTCATTTAGTCCGATTTTGAGGATTTTGAAAAAAGAAAACTTTTTTTGAGGCTTGCATCTCAAGATATATGATGTTATAAACAGCCGTGAACAATTATTATTAACTAAATAACATAATTATGACCAAAGACATTTTTATTTTTCGCCACGGCCAAACAGATTTTAACCTTAAACATATTTGTCAAGGCTGTATGACCGATCTGCCGCTAAATGACATCGGCATTACTCAGGCAGATGATCTGGGACATCGTCTCCTCAGAGCACATTAAACTTGAGGCTATTTACACCTCACCGCTCAAAAGAGCTTTCCAAACAGCCCTCATCGTCCGAAGTCATTATCCGAATACGCCGCTCCGCATCTTACCCGAGCTGCGTGAAGGCAATTTCGGCATTGCCGAAGGAAAAAATCTGAATGACCTTGACCCGAAATTGGTAGCTGATTTCTTGAATCCGACCAAACAAACGTGGACATGCAAATTTCCGGGCAAAGAAAGCGAGAGCAAGCAACAAATTTTTAAACGTGCTCTCCTTGGGCTGCCAAAAATCGCCGCCGCACCGGAAACTTCGGTCGGTGTCAGCACCCACGCCGGCATTATCAGCGCATTGGTTTGCATCAAGAACGACAACTGTTGTGTCTTGCACCTTCGTTACGCCGTCTCAACCGGCAAAATCTTCCAAGCAGAATAACACGGCTTCACAAAAAAACACCACTTTTCAAAAGTGGTGTTTTTTTTATTTTTTGCTTAATTTACATATAAGGCCAACCAATAGTCTGGGTTATGATAACCTCTTCCCCTTTCAGACCCAAAATTCTGGCAATCCCCTCATAATCCACCAACCCTCGCACCACATTGTTTAGCCCGCGCGAGGCGCAATACAACCCGACATTCTGATAAGCCGATCCGGCATGCATCGCCATATAGTGCCTCTCATCTGGCACACCGGTAAATATCAGCGTCAGCGGCGCTTCTTGCACAAAATCCTGCTTAGCCAATGCCGACATAATATCTTTCGCCTCACCAACCCTATGTAAATTGTTTGCCGCACCGTCATAACGCCAAATTCCATCGTTTACAACCGCATAAACATTCATTTTTTGCAAATTCCGCGCTGTCGGTATAGTCCGCTTGCCGTCATGAGAAACACCCCAAGCCGCGTATAAAATATTGCTCAAATCTTGTAGCTCTATCGGCTTTGCGCTAAACTCTCTGGTTGTTCTGCGTGTGGCTATCGTTTCCATCAGCGGCATACCGCCTTGTATCTCCGGCGCCGGCAAATTAATAACCTCTTCCGCAGCCCATACCGGCATTGCCGCAGCAACCAAAACAACTCCTATAAACCTTTTCAACATTTTTCCTCCTTTTTCAATCTGTTTTTGTAAAATATGTTAAAAACATTTTAACTTTTTTCAAGACATAATTGATTCTTTTTGCTGGATTTTTAAACAATTTTATGATAGAATATATCTCCGTAGTCCACCAATATAACCCTAGAGGAGGATTTACATTAATGAAATATTCGGACCAAAATAAAAAAATCATCCGGTTTAACGAACAAATCCGGCTCGAAACATGTTTTGCCGAAGAGCAAAAATACATCTGGAAGAATATGGTCAGAATAGAAAAAATAAAAAAAGAAAACCTTAACCAGAAAGACCGCCTACTGCGTAAAAGCACCTACGCCGGCTAGCGGTTGGATGAAGAGGCGTTGAGCAGCCGCTGGACATAGCGCCCTTGATAAAGGTTGATTCCGAGCGAATTTCCAACCTCTACCGCATTGGCATCGTCAATGCGGCAGAGGATTATTTTGGCTCGCTCGGCTTTATTCATATAATCCATAAAATGATGATCTTCATTAAGAATTTCCACAAGCGACGGATGCCAAACTATTTTCATCAAATCGCAATCCAAATTGGTACGGTTCAAATATTTGAGTTTATCAACCGTAATACCATCAATACATATTTTATATCCTCTGGCCTTAGCAAATGTTTTTGCCAAAATAAAGGATCTTATGTCGCTGAAAATATCAACCAACTGCAGCTCCAGAATAACGCTTTGCCGCATTGAACTGTTAATACTGTCATCAAACCTTAAAAAATCATCCGACAAAATCGTCGACACATTAATATTAACACTGAAATTTCCGGTAAGCGATCCATCATCATGCCGCGAAATAATTTCCAAAACGCGCCTGTCCAATGTCTCTGTCAAAGCCAGAAACAACCACGGATTCGCTGTTATCTCGACCTCCGGAAGCAACGAATCCCTCATATCCGGAATTGAAACAAAAACCTCCTCAAAGACTCTCTGCGGCACCGATTTTCCAATGATGGCGCATATTGCCTGCCGCCGAATAAAGCTCGAAAAATCAGCCACCGAAATAATCTTTTGTACCTTCGCCAACATTTCCGTCGTCAATTCTCGGCGATAATGCCTGCCGCTGGTATTAAAAAACGATGCACGGCGGCTCTCCTGAACAGAGGGTGTCTTTTCCGGACGGTGAAAAGCCATGACTACTTTTTTTGAAAAATCAATACTTTCAGACTCCAAATCATAAAAGATAACCAATCCGGCCGCTACCGGTGTTTCGTCATTTCTAAATATTTCATCATCATGAAACAAAAAAACAACCCGAACCAAACTGGAATCAATTTCATCCTGAAGTTTTTTATCAAAAATAACCAAAATATCATCATTTGGCAAAACAAAAACTTTGCTTTGCCCTTTGCGCAAGACCGGCAAAAAAGCCTCGGCCGCCGCCTTTTTATTCTGTGCCGAACGCATCTGTTCGGACAAACGCCCCATATTAATATATAAAGCCCTAAAATCCGAACGATTCCGACAAAACTTATTAATATAGTCAAAAATACTATTTTCTTTTTTTGCGTCTAGTGTTTGACTTTCAACCATTTCCTACTCCGGTTTCTTTTCCAGAAAATCTTTATGACGACACTCATTACGCACACCTCCGGCAATCAGCCTGCGTCGTTTAAGACAATCCGCCGCCGAACAAACTTTTCCATCCGGACACACCGCGCGAATAAGCGCAATTTCCAAAGCATCAATATAAGGCCCTTGGAAAGCCCTAATCCCGTTTTTTATACCCCAGCGCAAAGCCTTATCATCCGAGCATTTTGCCAAAATAAACTTGTCCGTTCCCACATCTTCCAGCATCGGTTTAATTTCAGCAACGCTTCCGTCATATTCTTCCATCAACGCATGCCAGAATATTTTGATATAATCAGCCTCCAACCTCTTAACATTCAAGGCCTGCAGCATTTCAATATTTGCGGCATCAATCAAAATTTCATTTCCCCGCTGACGCAAAAGTTCTTTAGCATCAAAATAAGCAGGCAGATTATTCAAAATATCCATTACCTGAACTTCCGCCACAATCTTCTGGCCGTTTTCAGCCAAATATTTGGCAAAATCATCAAATTCCGGCAAAAAAATTGTCGACAAATTCAGATTAAGGCTGACCTTCTCCGGCTTATTCCGAATATCCGAAAACATAAAAGAATACATCGTTTTTTTATCCAACGTCTGCGTCAGATACAAAAACAACCACTTGTTTCCCATCAAATCTATATTGGCATCAAAACGCCGGCTCAAATCCTTAACCGCAACAAAAAATTCTTCAAACATCAACTTAAAACTATTAGCACTTTCCAGCTTCAAAACGCTCTGATGTTTAACCAAATCCACGATATTGATTTCATCAAGATGAGCCTTAACCGCGTCAATCTGTCCGGCATCAACAGGATAACGATACGACAACAAATCCACCGGCACATCATCTTGCATCATCTGTTCAACTTTTTCCTGCAAGAGATCAAAATCTTCCGGCTCATAAAGATGGGTAAATTCACTTGAACTGTGCGCCGTCCAAATTGGATCTGTAATCAATCCTCTACGCAACTTATCAACAGCTTCGGCCACGATCTTTTCGGTAATGTTTTTACCCAAAATCGCAAAATCACCGTTAGTCAAAATAAACATCGAGCCATTGGCAATTGATACCAAATCATCAAACAAATGCGCAATAATCTTAACAAAGCGAGGATGCCTGTTTTTAGGCTTTAGCTTAGAAACATTAACATACAAGACCCGATACTCGGATTTATTGCGGGAAATCCGTTCCAAAACTTCCAAAAAATACTTTTCCGTATCAAATTTGCTATACCCGACCATTCTTCCCCATTATCTCGCTTTCGCTTGCCTTGATTCTGATTTTAAACCTTCTTCATTGACAAAAGCAAGCAAATATCTGCCTTTTTCCTCTTTTTAGTCTTTGCCTATATTAATATTCCTATTGGTATTGACCGCCAAAATAATGCCAAATCCAGCCATAACCGAAAGAATAACCGTACCGCCGTACGAAATCAACGGCAGCGGAATTCCGACCACCGGTAACAAACCAAGCACCATGGATATATTAATGATAACATACAAAAAATAATTGGTTGCCAAACCAATAACCAGCAATTTGCCAAAATAACTGGCACTGCGCAAAGCAAAAACAAAACTATACGCAATGATTAAAAAATTAACCAATATAATCAAAACCGCCCCGATCATGCCAAACTCTTCTGACAACATCGTAAAAATAAAATCCGTATGCTTTTCCGGCAAAAAGTTTAAATGGCTTTGAGTTCCGTTCAAAAACCCTTTGCCAAACACACCTCCAGATCCCAGCGCAATTTTAGATTGAATGATATGATATCCGGCCCCGAGAGGATCTCGTTCAGGATCCAAGAAAGTCAAAACACGATTTTTTTGGTAAGTATGCAAAAAATGCCAAGCAACCGGCAGACACAAAATTCCGCTGAACAACACCACACCAAACTTCCACAATTGTACTCCGACAACAAAAAACATTGCACCGGCACTAAACAGCAGCATCAAAGCTGTTCCCAAATCCGGTTGAATCAGCACCAACACCACCGGAACCACGACCAACACTGCCGGAAAAATAAGTCCCTTAACACTTTCAATATGCTGCAAAGAAACCGAGTTAAAATAACGCGCCAAAGCCAAGACCAGAGCTATTTTCATTAGCTCGGAAGGCTGAAGCCTGATAAATCCAAGATTTATCCATCTTTGAGCCCCCATGCCGACATGCCCCCCGATCTCAACAATAACCAATAGCGCCAAGACCCCAAAATAAAATAAATAAGCATACCTCAAAAAGATTCGCACATCCATAAAAGCCATAACCAGCATCACGCCAAAACCAAGCCCGAACCGAATCAGTTGTCTGCCGGCCCACGGCTGCCAGCTTCCGTTAGCTGCCGAATAAAGCATAACTACCCCGACAACCGCCAAAATTGTAATTAGCAAGACATAGAAAAAACTAATACCCCAAAATTTTTCCTTAAAACTCAATGTCTGGCTTCTAAAGCCTGTTTCATACGCCTTATACATTTTCTCTAATCCACCGGTTGATCTGTTGCGTCCAATTTTAAAGCCTCTAACAACATCTTCCCGCCCAGCGGCGCCGAGGCCGAAGAACCTGACCCGCCATGCTCAATCAATACCGCCACCGCATATTTCGGATTATCCTGCGGCGCATATCCGACAAATAATGCATGATTACGATATTTCCATGGCAGTTCGCTTTGTTTAAGCACACCGGATTGGCGCTCTTTCATCGTGATGCGGCGCACCTGCGTTGTTCCGGTTTTGCCGGCCATCCGCTGCCCGTCAAAATTAAATCTCGCCATCAAGGCCGTTCCTCCCGGAGTATTAACCACATCAAACATTCCTTGCTGAACCATCTCAATATTTTGCGATGACAATCCCATACTTTTCAATGCCTGTTTTCCGGCATCCGAAACTTTTCGGAATGTCGGGTTCACTTCGTAACCGCCGTTTGCTATCCTTGAAACCATCACCGCCAACTGCAAAGGCGTTGTCAAAATATACCCTTGCCCAATACCTGAAATAATACTTTCACCCTGCTGCCATGGTTCGCCAAAACGCTCCATTTTCCACTCTGTATCCGGTATCAATCCGCTTTTTTCATTCTCAATGCCAATACCTGTTTTAGCGCCAAAGCCAAAACGTCGCGCCATAGCCGCAATTCTGTTAATACCAAGCTTTTGTGCTGTCTCATAAAAAAAGATATCGCATGAATGCTGCAATGCCTGAACGACATTAATGTAGCCATGTCCAATATTTTTCCAACAATGAAAAGTATGATTGCCCAAGACCATTTTTCCGGCACAAAAAGAACGGCTTTTCCGATCAATAACACCGGCTTCCAACGCAGCCAAAGCCACAACCATTTTAAACGTCGATCCCGGAGAATACAATCCGGCGACGGCCTTATTCAATAAAGGCTTTTTTTCATTGTGGTTAAGACTGTTCCATTCCTCTGTTGACAACCCATTGGTAAAAGAATTTGGATTAAATGCCGGCGCCGATGCAAAAGCCAATATTTCGCCAGTGCTAACATTCATCATTACAATAGCACCGCTTTCTTCTCCTAACAATTCATAAGCTTTTTTTTGTAATCTCACATCCAGACTCAACTCAATATTTTTTCCGGAGACTCCGTCTTCTCTCTCAATTTCTTTCATAATACGCCCAACGGCATTAACCTCCAATTTCTGATTTCCGGCTTTGCCGCGAAGCTCTTTTTCATAGATTTTTTCAATACCCGATTTACCAATCTTAAATCCCGGAACTTCAAGCAAAGGATCGTCTTTAACGTCTTCTTCACTCACTGCCGCCACATAGCCGATAACATGGGAAAACATACCGCCATAGGGGTAATAGCGGGACAGCCCTTCGTCAATAATAACACCAGGCAAATCCGGAGCATTCAGCAAAATATGAGCTGCTTCCTCCCAGCTGAGATTATCTTTGATCTTAATTGGCACAAAGCTGCGATTTTTTTTCAAATCCTTACGAATACGTTTTTCCTCTTCTTCGGTCAGCGGCATAATCTTCTGAAATGCCGCCAGCGTATCATCAACATTCGTCGTTTGCTCTGCAACCATTAAGGCCTGAAAATTTTGTTGATTTCCGGCCAACATCTGATGATGCCGATCATAAATAATTCCTCGCGGTGGCACCAACAAACGGGTCGATATCCTATTCTCATCAGCCAATGTCTTATACTTATCCGCTTGATAAACCTGAAGATAATAAAGCCTAAAAATCAACAAAAACAGCAAAAAAAGCTGGATGCCCCCCAAAAAAAACGAACGGCTTATCAACAGTTTTCCCTTGTCATTATCGCGATTCATAGCCCCTCATCCTGAATAAATTTATTTTGAATAAAAGCCAAAATCATTGAAACAAGCGGATAAAGCGCCACACCTATCAAATAGCCAAGAATCAACATCGACAAAGGCAAAAAGCGACTATAATAGATCGAAACAACCAACCATTTAGCCAACAACGTCACCAAAGACAAAGCGATGAAACCATACCAAATAACCACAAAAGGCTTAGCATTAAAAAATCGCTGGGTATTATAAATTAACACATACATCATCAAATAAGCAAACAATGACGCCCCTGGCAACGCCGAACTGACCGCCATATCCAAAATTCCCAAAAAAACAATAGAAAACAAATTAAACAAATCCGGTCGGTGCAAAACCCAAAAATAAACACAGATCAACCCAAAATCCGGCCGAACATTGTTCAACAGCGGAACCCCAACCGGAATATAAGCCGACAGCAAAACAACAATCGACGAAAGCAACGGCAGCATCTTCTGCAAAATTGACAAAATATTTTCATTCAAATCTTCATTCACGGCGCTTCTCTTCCTGTGAATTAATCAGACCGCCCAAACCATACTTAACTATTTTGACATACTCCAGCTGTTCTAATGCCGTAAGAGGTTTTACCTTAATTTCCCTTTTGGATACCGCGCTGACCTGACCAACCGGAAGCCCCGCCGGAAAAACACCGGAAACGCCGGAAGTTACTATTTTATCACCAATATTAACTTTGGCATCCAGCGGCACAAAAATCAATTTCGGCTCCATGGTATTATCGCCTGACAACACCCCCCTGACACGCGAATTTTCAATCATAACCGGAATTTTTGAGTTAATATCGGTAATCAAAATAATTTTTGCATAACCGTCAATCACTTTATCAACCCGTCCGACAATACCTCCGGCCGATAAAACAGCATCCCCCTTTTCGGCGTTGCCGTCATTCACATATGCCACCATTGAATGAGAAAAAGCATTGTTTTCCTCAGCAACAACTCTTGCTGACATAAAGCCGGCACTAGGCAGTGGAACATAATTCAATAAATCGGACAATAATTTATTTTCAATTTCCAATGCTCGATATTTATCTTGCAGCAGCCGCAGCTTCTTGTTCTCGGCTCGCAGCGACTGGTTATCGCTTTTAATCCGGCTCAATTCGCTGAAATAATCATATCCTCGTCCCAAAAGCTTGGCCGGAACAACCAAAACACCGACCACCGGCGCCGCAATTTTGGTCACGGCTCCCGATGTTTGATCCAAAATCAAAGAATGATTTTTGTTCAGCAACATCAAAATCAATGCCGCCAAAAACAAAATAACCAGCGCAAACTTTTTGGCAAGCAGTCTGAGCTGATTAAGATGTAAGAACAAACTTCTGCGGCGTTTCATAAAAAAATTCCCGTCAATTTCCTTTACACGGAAAGCCTGCTTGATCAAAAGGCAGGCTCCCCGTTTTTAACAGATTATTTCTTAATACATGGAAGATAAAATTGTCTTAAGTCTTCCCATTTCCTCCAAAGCCTTCCCTGTTCCTTTTACCACGCAGGCCAGCGGTGTTTCCGCCAACGACACCGGTAAGCCGGTCGCGTTGCGCAACACTTGATCCAAATTAGTCAGCAATGCACCGCCGCCGGTCAAAACAATACCTTTATCAACAATATCCGCAGCCAATTCAGGCGCCGTATGCTCCAACGCAACCTTAACCGCCTCAACAATCTGCGACACCGGTTCAGCCAAAGCCTCAGCCACCTGCCGCTCCGAAATAATGA
Organism: uncultured Alphaproteobacteria bacterium; assembly: GCA_944393715.1. Taxonomy (GTDB): domain Bacteria; phylum Pseudomonadota; class Alphaproteobacteria; order RF32; family CAG-239; genus CAZU01. The sequence continues at coordinate 34,884 of CALYBB010000042.1, read as the reverse complement.
TTTCCTTCGGCACCCCGTTCATCAGATCACGGCCTTTAATTTCATACGTACGACCATCGCCTTTCTCCGGCACGCAGGCCGAACCGATCTCCTTTTTAATTTTTTCAGCACTGCCTTCACCAACCAGCAAGTTATGATTGCGGCGAATATAAGAGATAATGGCATCATCCATTTTATCGCCGCCGACCCGAACCGATCGAGCATAAACAATACCGCCCAAAGACAGAACCGCCACCTCGGTCGTGCCTCCGCCTATATCAACCACCATCGACCCTGTCGGTTCCGTAACCGGCAAATCAGCGCCAATCGCTGCGGCCATCGGCTCCTCAATCAACCACACCTTGCGTGCGCCGGCCGCCTCAGCCGATTCCTGAATGGCACGGCGTTCAACAGCTGTCGAGCCTGAAGGCACGCACACAATAATCAACGGCATAGCAAACCGGCGATGATTATGCACCTTGCGAATAAAATACTTAATCATTTCCTCGGCAATTTCAAAATCGGCAATAACACCATCGCGCAAAGGACGGATGGCATGAATATTACCGGGGGTGCGCCCCAGCATCTGTTTAGCCTCGTTGCCCACCGCCAGCACTTGTTTTTTGCCGCGGTATTCTTCAATGGCCACAACCGATGGCTCATTCAAAACAATACCTTTGCCCTTAACATAGACAAGAGTATTGGCTGTTCCCAGATCAATCGCCATATCGGCAGACAGCCAGCCCATTAACTTTGACAGCATAAATCCCTTCTCCGCATAAAAAATTTCAATACTATTTGTTTTTTATAACCATCTCTGCTTTGTTGCAACAACAAATTGCTTTGTTAACAACAAAAAACATTATGACAAAGCAGATTATTTTTCTCTGAAGTTCTCATCAAGGGCAATGATCTCAGCTGGCAACTTTTTCAACCGGTTACGAAACCACGTCAGCTGGCGTTTGGCATATTGGCGGGTATGCAGCTTAGCCGCGGCAACCGCTTCCTCAAGCGGATATTTTCCTTTAAGATATCCGGCCAATTCCGGCACGCCGATAGCGCGCATGACCGGCATATTTTCTCCAACCCCGCGCGCCACAAGTGCTTTTACTTCTTCTAAAGCCCCTCTATCCATCATTAAATCAAAACGCTTGGCGCACTTTTCTTCCAAGTCGCTCAAATTCGGCAGCAGCGGAACAATTTTAAAATTAATTTCTGGCAACACTTTTATCAACGGTTTCTGAAACCATTCAGCAACCGATACCCCTGTGTCAATAAAAATTTCCAATGCCCGCCGCACCCGCGTCGTATCCGTCGGTTTGACCATGGCTGCACCAGCGGCATCAAATTCCTTCAGCTTATGATAAGCGGCCGTCACACCGCCGGCCAAAATCTCAGCAACATATCTCTTTGCCGCCGCACCGGTCTCCGGTATCGGCGAAATTCCGCCGACCAAATTTTCAATATAAAAACCTGTCCCTCCGACAACGATCGGCAGCTTATCCCTCTGCCAAACATCGCGGATAGTTTCAACCGCTCTTGTCAGCCATTCGGCAACAGATCCCGCATGTTCCGGCTCAAACATCTCATAAAGTTGGTGCTCGGCCTTTTTTTTGTCTTCCTCCGTCGGTGCCGCCGTAATTATCGATACGCCTTTATAAACCTGCATAGCATCGGCATTAATGACAACCCCGTTATTTTCAACGGCCAGCTCCAGCGCAAGCCCTGATTTTCCTGAGGCGGTAGGGCCGGCAATGACAACAACCGTTCTACTGTTTACATCCGCTGATTCAATCACTCGCCGATTTTTCTGCATTTGGCATTTTCCACCAGCTTTGCGCAAAGCGTTGCATAATCAATCCCCGCATATTTAGCCTGCTCCGGCACCAGCGACAACTTTGTCATCCCCGGATTGGTATTAATCTCCAGCAGCACCACGCCATCCTTTTCGTTCCACCTAAAATCAACCCGCGAAACCATTCGGCACCCCAGCACTTGATGCAACTTTTCGGCGTAAGCCTTGCAGATTTCGGCAACTTCATAAGGAATTTTCGCCGGCAAAATGTGTTGTGTCATCCCGCCCGTATATTTTGCCTTATAATTATAAAAATCTCCTGTTGCTATCAATTCGGTAACAACATATGCTTTGTCCTCCAAGCACATAACCGTCAACTCATGTCCCGGAATATATTTTTCGACCAGTACTTCCCTGTCCAGATTTTTATACTTAACTTTCAAAATATCTTCTGAAGTTTGAACAATAAACACCCCGACGGAAGAACCGTCCGACACCGGTTTAACAACATAAGGCATAGGAATAACCGTCCCGTTTTTAAAAAACTCCCGCACCGTCATTTTTTGGCTTTGCGCCACTCTGATGCCGCATTTCTGAGCGACGTATTTTGTCAAGCACTTATCCATGCCAATCGCGGAAGCTTTCATCCCAGAATGTGTATAAGGCACCTGCAACATATCCAGCATTCCCTGAATTGTTCCGTCCTCGCCCCAGTTACCATAAAGACCGTTAAACACAACATCCGGTTTTTCGCGCCGCAACGTATCAACAAAATCCCACGCATCTTTCAGATCATACAAAACGACCTTATACCCTTTTGATTTAAGCGCAGCGGCAATATTCTCCCCCGACGACAAACTAACCTCGCGCTCTGCTGAAAAGCCACCCACAACAACCAAAACTTTTTTAACCATCGACAAAATCCTTTAAATTATATTTTTTTATGCTATCTTATGCGACGAATCTTAAAGAAAGATAAAATCTCATGCATAAATTTACAATCTTTTTTTTAATTCTTCTGTCATGGAGCCTCAATGCCGGCGCCGCCGGCGTCAAGCACGAATTTTTTGTTACCGTCGGTCCGTTTGATGCCAGTAAAACCGAATTTACCTACATGCTGTCTCCGTCAGCCTATCAAATCAAATCACAAATTGCCACCAATGGTTTTTTCGACACCGTTTACCCTTTCAAAGCCGAATACCACACTGCCGGAGCCATTAATGGCGATAAAATGACCACCGTTGACTACAGCTATACCTCGCAATCGCGCTTTAACACCCGCAGCAAACAGGTCTTTTACAATGCCAAAGGCGAACCACAATACCAAATTTCTTCCAAAAACGGCAAAAAAAAACGCAAAGATTTTGAGCCCAGCCCAACACCGGCCGACACCTTCGATTTGCAGACAGTTTTGGCCAAACTAACCCGTCAATACAATCTTCTGGGCTTTTGCGATGCCCAAATGGCTGTTTATGATGGCAAACGCCGCTTTGATGTCGTCTTTAAGGACGAAGGAACCGAGTGGCTTGAACCGACCAAACACTCTTTCTATTCCGGCAAAGCGGCCAAATGCTCCATGCAAATAAACAAACTTTTGTCTGATGACGACGATTCGCTGTGGGAATTTTCGGCCAATAAACCCGTATGGTTCTGGATAGCCAAAGACACGACATCCGGATATCCTTTTATCGCAAGAATATCCATTGATAACACGCCGCTCGGCGAATTAACGGCTTACACGACCAAAATCACAATAAAGGATTAACCTTATGCTCAAAAAAGCCGAAATATTATTGCCGGCCGGCTCATTAGTCAAACTCAAAACAGCCATTCTTTACGGCGCCGACGCCGGTTATGCCGGCATACCGGAGATGAGTCTGCGCGCTCAATCAAAATTTTCGCTGGACGAATTGCGGGAGGGCATTGAGTTCACACATATTCAAGGCAAAAAGATCTACCTCACGCTCAACTTGTTTATGCATAACAGTGATATTGCAAAGTTACCAACCTTTGTCGCCACTTTACGCGAACTCAAACCGGACGGTGTTTTAATTTCCGACCCCGGCGTCTTTCAATATGTACGCGAACATGCTCCCGAGCTTAATCTTTTTGTTTCAACTCAAGCCAATATCTGTTCTTGGGCCGCCGTCAAATTCTGGCAATCCTTGGGAGCCAAGCTTTGCGTCCTTGGCCGCGAGGTCAGTTTTGCCGAAGCAAAAGAAATCAGACAAAAATGTCCTGATATTTTGCTTGAAACCTTTATCCACGGCGCAATGTGCATGTCTTATTCCGGTCGCTGCCTGATTTCTAACTACCTGACCGGACGTTCGGCCAACCGCGGTCAGTGCGCCCACTGCTGCCGCTGGCATTATAAACTGCACCTGCGTTTAAAAGACGGCAGCATCAAAGAACTGGTAATTGACGAACACAATAAAGATTCTTTTGATTTTCTGCTCGAAGAAGAATTTCGCCCCAATGAATACTACGAAATTGTCGAAGACGAACACGGCGGCTATATTTTGAATTCCAAAGATATGTGCCTGCTGCCCAGACTGCCGGATCTTTTGTCTGCCGGCTTTGATTCGCTCAAAATTGAAGGCCGGAACAAAACCGAATATTATGCCGGCACCGTCGCTCGAGCTTATCGTCAAGCCGTTGATGACTGGTTTCAAAGCCCCAAAACTTGGGATTGGCGCCGATATATGCCGGAGTTTGACACTCTGCAAAACCGAGGTTACTGTCTTGGTTTTCACGACGGCAACCTGACAAACCTCAGCCAAAATTATGAATATACCCGTACACTGGGCGATTGGCTCTTTGCCGGCTCAATCACTGAATGGCAGGGCGATGATGCTATTTTTGAAATCCGCAATTTTATTAACACCGATGAAGAAATCGAATTTTTAATTCCAAACTGTTTAGATGTCATCAAATTGAGGTTTGCCTCCTTTGAAGACGCCGTAACCGGCGAAACAACACCAAGAGTATCCGCCGGCCAACATAAATCCGTTCGTATCCGTCCAACAAGCTGGCACCTGCCGATAACCAAGGTAAAAAAATTGCTTCCGCAATATACAATTGCCCGCAAATTTATGCCTCTAACCGGCGAAAACCGTACCACCCTTGACCACAAATCCGCTGAATTTTTAACCCTCTGTCAGCGCTAATTTTGATTTCTGGGAATTTTTATCAGATCAGAAGCCAAGTCGACCATACGTTTCATACGCTGGCTGTTTTCTTCATCACCGATTTGTTGATACGCCTGCTGCAAATAGGCGGCTGTTTCGGCAATGGCGCCGGCCTTACGTGGAATACTCAAACGGCTATGATCAACGGCATCAAGCATTTTCTGGCCTAATCTGATTTGTTCTTCAGGAGACCAAACCAGAGACAGTGCTTTGCGCCATGTTTCAAAAGCCTGTTCATACCGTTTGCTCTCCGCATATTCGCCGGCCATATGATCGTACGTCCAAAACAACAACGTATTACGCTTAACCGTATCTTCCGTTCGACACACACGGTCATTTTCACAAAAATCGGCCACTTTATCATAGATCCGGCGCTTTTGCGGATATTTTGCCGCAGTTTTAGAGGCTACAGCGTAGGCCTCAACAATATTGCATGGTTTGTCTTCAGACATTTAATTCTTTTGCCTTTTTGTCAGTAGCCTTCTTTTTCTGAACAGACAAATAGCCGCCATCCATCATACAATACTCCTCTCGAGACAAACCGTTTTCGGCAAAAACAGAGCATTGCTCACACAAACACCCTTTGTCTTCATGAATACAATTACTTTTGCCGAAAGCACAAAACATCCCTTCAAAATGTTCTATATTATCCAATCCTTCTGCCAGCCGAAACAAGTTCGCCGGATAATTCTTGATTTTACATCCGGTCGTATACGAAGGGCAATCCGCACAAAGGCACTTTTTCAAATTTTCCGAGGTTCTAGCAACAACATGCATCTTTTCACTCCTTATTACAAATTATGAACACCTGCTTTTCAAATATTATCCATTCTCTTCCAAGACAATAATCCTTTTGATATACAACCCGAAATTTTTTCTTGCTTCCGACTACAAAATTTCCTACCATACCCTTGCGCTGTTTTTTTACGCAGCGCTGATTTAATCTTTAAATGCAAAGGACATTACATAATGAGTTATCTTTTTACCAGTGAGGCCGTATCCGAAGGCCATCCAGACAAAGTCTGTGATGCCCTATCCGATGCGGTTGTTGATTTATATCTAACCCGCGACGCCAAAGCTCGCACCGCAATCGAAACTTTAGCCACAACCAACCAGGTAGTCATTGCTGGCGAAACATCTTCGGCAATTCCGGTTTCTCATGAAGAAATTGAAGACATCGTCCGCCAAACCGTCAAAAACATCGGCTATGATCAAGATGGTTTTTCATGGCGCGACATCAACATCCAAAGCTATTTACACAAACAATCGGCGGATATCGCCCTTGGCGTTGATAAAACCGGCGCCGGTGATCAGGGAATTATGTTCGGCTACGCCTGCTGTGAAGAAGGTATTGACACCAATTATATGCCTCTGGCCATCTATCTGTCCAATTTAATCCTAAAAAAACTAAGCGATGCCAGACACTCTGGAAAAATTAGCGGCATCTTGCCTGATGCCAAAAGTCAGGTTACGATAGAATACGATGATTCTGGTCGGCCGGTCGGCGCAGCCAAAATCGTCGTTTCAACCCAACATGAAGCTACCCTGTCGCAAAATGAGGTCAGTGAAATCGTCAAACAATACATTTACGCAAGCATGCCGGATGGCTGGAAAATTGACGATAAAAACATCCTCATCAACCCAACCGGCCGCTTTGTCATCGGTGGCCCTGACGGCGACACCGGTCTCACAGGACGCAAAATTATCGTTGACACCTACGGCGGTTATGCCCCTCATGGTGGCGGCGCTTTCTCGGGCAAAGATCCGACCAAAGTTGACCGTTCGGCAGCTTATATGTTACGCTACATTGCCAAAAACATTGTCGCGGCCGGTCTGGCCAAAGAATGCGTCTTACAGGTTTCCTATGCTATCGGCGTTACCGAACCATTATCAGTATATCTTGACACTCGTGGCAGCGCCAAAGTTGACGAAGTCAAGCTGCTAAAAATCATCAAAGAAATGTTTGACTTGACACCGGCAGGCATTATCCGTCAGCTTGATTTGCAACGGCCGATTTATCTGCCGACGGCGGCTTACGGCCACTTTGGACGCACACCCGACAACGCCGGCCACTTTACTTGGGAAAAAACAGACAAAGCCGAGGATCTAAAAAAATGCTTTTAAGCGACAAACCCAAGTTTTACGGACGACGTCAGGGTCGTAAAATTCGCAAAGCAAAAAGCAGTCTTCTTGACTGCTTTTTGCCCAAAGTTGCTATAAAACCTGAAACACCGATTGACAAAAGTCTGTTTAACATCCCAACAAACGAATTATGGCTTGAAATAGGCTTTGGCAACGGCGAACATCTTGCCGCCCAAGCCTTAAAACATCCTGACATTGGCTTTATCGGTGCCGAGGTTTTCAAAAACGGCATTGCCAATCTGTTAACGTTGTTGACCGGCATTAAACAGAATACCGACATGCCGGAACACATCACGCTTCTACCGGAACGCGTTGATAACGTCCGCATCTGGGACGATGATGTTCGTTTGCTCTTTACCCGCATCCCTGACGGCGCTTTAAGCCGCGTGTTTTTGCTGTTTCCCGATCCATGGCCCAAAAAGCGCCACGCTTCCCGCCGCTTTGTCAATCCGGAGAATCTAAAAGAAATTGCCCGTATTTTGCAAAAGGGCGGCCTTTTTCGCATTGCCACGGACCATCCTGTCTACAAAAGCTGGACGTTGCGCCGAATGACAGAAGATCATAATTTCCGCTGGACAGCCAAAACTGGAAACGATTGGCGCCGGCAGCCGGCAGACTGGGTCGAAACCAAATATCAGCGCAAAGCCGTTGCCGAAGGACGCCGCCCGATATTTCTTGACTTTGAACGCCTTTAATTATTAAATAGCCTTGACTATTTATAATACAAAAGATGTTAATTCAGAGAGAAATACTATGTCAAATTCAGCCCCAAATATTAGTCTGACCCTAATTCTCGTCGCCATTACCGCCTCTTTGGGCGGCCTGTTATCCGGATTTGACATGGGAATTATTTCCGGTGCCCTTTTATACATCAATCAGACATGGCAGTTGACATCCCTTGAACAGGGGTGGCTGGTCTCTTCAGCCATTGTCGGATCGGTTATCGGCGCGGCAGCTAACGGTTTTCTGGCCGATCTTTATGGACGCAAAAAGATTATCATTGCCACCGCATTAATCTTCATCATTGGTTCAATTATGTGCGGTTATGCCCCCACCGCCGGCTGGCTGATTTTTTCTCGTATTATTATCGGTATTGCCGTAGGTATGATAAGTTTTGCTGCGCCGGTTTATTTATCCGAAATTGCTCCGGAAAAAATCCGCGGCACCTTGGTCGCATTATACCAATTAGCCTTGACCGCCGGCATCTTGCTGTCTTATCTGATCAACCGTATTTTCGCCAATACCGAACTCAACTGGCGCTTAATGCTAGGCTCTGGAGCCCTGCCGGCAATCGTTCTGCTGATCGGCATTTTATTTCTGCATGACACTCCGCGCTGGTTAATCAGCAAAAACAAAATTGACGAAGCCAAAGAAGTCTTCAAAAAAATATCTGATGATGACGTCGACCGCCAAATCGCCGAAATAAAAAATACGCTTGCCGCCTCCTCATCACAAGAAAAAATATCGCTACAAAAATGGATGATCATGCCGGTTTTTGTCGGTATCGGTCTGATGTTTGTGCAAATATGCACCGGTATTAATACCATCATCTATTACACACCGACGATTTTCAACCTTGCGGGTTTTGCCGATAACATCAGTGCGCTTTACGCCACCATCGGCGTCGGTATTGTCAATTTTCTCATGACTTTTGTAGCTATCGCGTATACCGACAAATTCGGCCGCAAACCGTTGCTTTATATTGGCTTAAGCGGCATGCTCGTCAGCCTGTTTGCTTTATCCGGCTCTTTTGCTCTTGAGGATACCGGAAAATGGCTGGCCGTCGGTTCGGTTGTCATCTACATAGCTTCCTTTGCCATGAGTTTAGGACCTATTTGCTGGATTATGATTTCCGAAATCATGCCTCTTAAAATTCGCGGTTTTGCCATGTCGGCTGCAACCGTTGCCAACTTTGCTTTCAACTTTATTGTTGTCCTAAGCTTCCTACCGATGCTCGAAACCTTTGGCAAAGCACCAACATTTATGTTTTTTGGTCTGATAACGGTTTTATCTTTGTTTTTCGTTTATTTCTTTGTGCCGGAAACAAAAGGTATCTCCCTTGAAAAAATAGAGGACAACTGGCGCAACCATATTTCCCCTCGCCGGTTTTAGCCAATAAAAGAGGACGAACGCCATGAAAATTTTGGTTGGCATAAGTGGTGGTGTTGATTCTGCTGCGGCAGCTTTAATCCTAAAACAGGCCGGACACGAGATCATCGGCGCCACCATGTCTTTCTGGGATAAAGACAACACTTTTCAAAGCCTTACCGGCAAAGGCTGCTTTTCGCCGCATGACGATGACATTTATCAGGCTGAAAGAATCTGTGCTCAATTAGGAATAAAGCACTTGGTTGTAGACTGCACACAAGAATACCGCCGTGCCGTCTTAGACAATTTCCGCAACGAATACGCCGCCGGCCGCACACCAAACCCCTGTATCATCTGCAACGCTCAAATTAAATTTGCCGTTTTGCCGCAGGCTGCCCGCAATCAAGGCTTTGAATTTGACAAATTTGCTACCGGTCACTATGCCGGTCTGCGTTTCAACGAATCCACAGGCCTTTACCAAATTTTACGCGGTGCCGACCCTAAAAAAGACCAATCTTATTTTCTTTATCGCCTGTCGCAGAAACAACTGTCGCAAATCATGCTGCCTTTAGGTGAAAAGACCAAAAGCGAGATCCGCGACCTCGCTCGTCAAGAAGGTCTGGATGTTTCTGGCAAACCGGACAGTCAGGATTTTTATACTGGCGAATTAAACGATATTCTTTGTTTTGCGCCACGCATCGGAAACTTTATTAATCAAAGCGGAAAAATTCTTGGCCGACACAACGGTTATTGGAATTTTACCATCGGTCAGCGCCGCGGTTTGGGACTATCGGCCGATCGCCCGCTTTATGTTATTAACATTAACAAAGAAAACAACGAAGTCGTCGTTGGTTATGCCGAAGAAGCCCTGCGACATAACCTAACCGCCTCCGATTGGGTTTGGCAAATCCCTCTACCGACAAAACCTTTCCGTTGCCGAGCTAAAATCCGTTCTTCTCAATCCCCTGCGGAAGCCGAAGTATCCGCTCTCGACAACGGCCGCTGGCGGGTTGATTTCACAATGCCACAAAGTGCCATTGCCCCCGGCCAATCGGTTGTACTCTACGCCGACAACGCCTTACTCGGCGGCGGCATCATTGATTAAAGCCCTAAAGATATTTAAGCGCCGCAAACCCGCCGATTAACAGCAGCAAAAACAAAACCGACAAAATACCCAAATGCTTCTCAATAAACACTTTCATCGGTGCGCCGTACTTTTTCAATAACCACGCCACCAAAAAAAATCTCATGCCGCGGGCAAGAAACGAAGCAACGGTAAATACAACCAAATCCAAATGCACCACACCGCTGGCAATGGTAATAATTTTATACGGAAATGGCGTAATACCGGCGCCAAACACAATCCATGCGCCATATTCGTGATAATAATCCTCAAATTCATGAAACTGTGCCAGAGCATTATAAAATTCCAAAATAGGCTTGGCAATCAAATCAAAAGCAAAAACCCCGATCCCGTATCCGAAATAGCCGCCTAAAACACTGGCCAAAGTTGCCAGACCAGCAATCCGCCAAGCCTTATCGGGCGTTGCCAAAACCATCGGTATAATCATCACATCCGGTGGTATCGGGAAAAAAGAGCTTTCGGCAAAGGCCACCAAAAACAAAAAAAACATTGCATTAGTATGCGCCGACCATACCAGCATGGTGTCGTACGTCTTTTGAACCACGGCATGAAACATTTTGAGCATAATTTATTCCCTACACAAAAACAACATGCCGAAGATATTAAAGGCTCTAATGCAAATTGCAACCGTTTTTTGTAATTTCCAGCATCTTTTCCAAAACCGCCGGTTTATAAATAAACTCCACTGCCGGTATTCCTTTTTCGGCACGACCGTCACGGCGAGCGCTCATAACCGCAAAATGCGCCTGATGCCCCAATAAGTTTTTATCAATAATTTTAACCAATTCCGCCTCATGTTCCGGCACAAAATCTTCATCAATAAAAATCCATTCTGGCAAAGCCGTCCGAGCATACTTCAACAACAAAAACAAATTATCCGTTGCAAAGACCTGACATCCTTTGTTCTGCAACAATCCGGAATAAAGTGCCAAAAAATCTTTGTCATTATCCAAAAGAAAAACAACCTTACTTGCCATGCAAACCTCCTGATAAGAAAGTTATAACTGCGGCAAATATAATCCCTCACAAGCCAAATTTTAAGAGCAGCAATGCCTGCAACAACATGCCTGATTATTCTGCTGCCGACAAAAAGCCTCAAAAGTATTTTCCAAAAGCATTGCCACCGTCATAGGCCCTACTCCGCCTGGGACTGGTGTAATAAAGGACGCCTTTTCTTTTGCTTCCTCAAAATCAACATCGCCGCAAAGCCTGCCGTCAACCCGATTGATACCGACATCAATCACGACCGCCCCTTCTTTCAGCCAATCGGCTTTAACCAGTTTCGGTCGGCCGCAAGCTGCCACGACAATATCCGCTTGCCTAACAGCCTCAGACAAATTTTGAGTTTTGGAATGCGCCAATGTTACGGTGCAGTTATGATTAGTCAACAACATCGCCAACGGCTTGCCGACAATATTCGACCGCCCGATAATTACGACATTTTTCCCTGTCAGCTCAATTCCGACCGCAAGCAACAACGCCAAAATCCCTTTTGGCGTAGCCGCTACAAAGGCATCCGGATGATTATATGACAACAACCCCGCGTTATAAGGGCTAAAACCGTCAACATCTTTATCGGGTCTGATACGCGATAAAACATGCAAAGAATTAATCTGCTTCGGCAACGGCAGTTGAACAATAATCCCGCTAATATGCGGATTTTCATTAAGTTCATCAATAACTTCAAGCAACGCGTTCTCACCGATGGACGATGCAAAAGTCATAACCTCACAACCGATTCCAACTGCCGCGGCGGCTTTTTTCTTATTGCGTACATAAATTTCGCTGGCTTCATCCTCTCCAACCAACACCACAGCCAAAACCGGCGTTCCCGACCCCGAATAATTTTTAACTTTTTCAGCCAAATCCTCCCGCCGCCGAGAGGCAATCTCTTTCCCTGAAATAATTTGAGCGGTCATTTTTGCATCCCCTCCGCCAGCGCCTGCAGCGCCGATAAAACAAATGTTTCGTCAGCCGTTATCAAAACCTTCTTACTTCGATCAATCTCGCCAGACACAATCTTCATATCAGACTTCGCCGTCTTAAGCTTTTTGGCCAGCCACGACAACAGTTCTTGGTTAGCTTTTCCTTTTTCCGGAATACTAACGACGCTGATTTTCAAAAACTCTGTTCCGTCCGCAGCAACAAAAACCCCCGCAACCCGCTGACAAGATGCACCGGGCTGCAGCCTTATCCGTAAGACGATTCCTTTAGGCGTCGTTTCAAAAAACACGTCAACCGACAATCAATATACGCAGATTGGCAATCAAACGGCTGATAAAATACAAAACCAAAAGCACGCCGAACGGCGCAAAATCTATTCCCGAAAAGACAGTCGGAATTTTCGATTTAATCTTATCATAAACCGGAACCGTCGCTTTATCCAGCAGTTCAACCGTTTTTTGAGCATACTTATTTGACGGAACCAATACCTTAAAATGTATCAGCCAAAACAAAACCACTTGAACCACGACAATTTTAAAATAAATATCAACAATCAGCCCCAAAACTTCCAAAAACGGATCCAAAATAATCATCAAAAAATCTCCTTAGCAATTTAGAACCACACATCTTTTTCTGCATAGCTCAAGTTTTTCCTGATGTCAACTCCTAAGCCGACACTTCATTAAAATACGCCTTAAAATCATTAACTCTAAAGCCTCGCAGCCTTTGAACTTTCTGTCCGATATCTTCGGCTGTACGGAGCGTATTTTGTTGCCTTTTAAGCCATTCCTCCTTACTCATCCCGTTGCGCATGGCAGCAAACATAGACATCATCATTTCCCTGTTATGGGCGGCTCGGCTAATTTTATCCTCAGCCTGATCTTTATTATACGTCTCGGGACGCAGCTGGACAAAACTCTCACCGACACCGTGTTCCAACGAAACCGTGTCGAGTTCTTTTTCCCGCTCCAAACGTTGCTCCCCGAGACTCTGCATCATTCCGTCTGTTATGGCCATTGCTGCAATTCCCGCCGTTGCGGCGACAGCCGCCTGACGTTCACGCCTTTCCTGTTCGGCAAAATATTCTCGACTGTCAGCATGATCCTTGGTTGCCTTGGTCTTCTCGCGCAAACGATAAAGCTCCCCCAGCTTAAAAGTCAAAAACTTGAGCTTCTGCTGAGCCTCCGCTTGTTGACGACTGAGCGGATTAAACGCCGCCCCGCTGTAAAGCGAGATAATACGTTTAATTTCCGTTTCACGATCATCCAAAAAAGCAATAAAAGTATTGCGTTGAGCGATCTCTTCTTCCGTCGTTCCTCCGGTATTAATATCAATTTCAATTTGTTTTTGTCTTTCAATCCAATCATAATATTCAGCTTTCGGATCTTCTCCCGAATATAGTTTTTGCAAACTTTCCGCTATTATATAATCCAAATCAAAAGCATCCATCGTTTGATCTCCGACCGCAACCTTCGCCTGCGATTGATCTTCTCTTGATTGCCACAAAATCGGACTCCACATTGAGTTAAACTGGCTATAGTTTCCTGTCTGTTTGGCTGCCATGTGTTCAATCAATTCCCCATAACGCGTATCCAGCCGCTGCGCTTTAATCAACTCATCGGCCTTTTGCTTAAGAATCTGCGGTTCCATCTTTGCCAAGCTGTTGCCCAAAGCATCATCGCGCGCCCTCACCTCTTGCGGCAAATATGTCCGCACAAACGCCCTGTTCTCAAATTCAAAATCCAACTGTTCTTTAAAATCGGTATATTCTTCAAATTCCCGAGTTTGCATAACATCAACATCTTGCAAATTAACAATCATCTTTTCCATGAGGTTTCACCTCTCTGCTGCCTAAATTTATACTTGCTCAAAAATCATCTTTCCCTGTTCCAACCAAACGATTCTGTCAATAACCCACTGACTGATCTGTTCTATTTTTTCGAGCTCAATTCCCATAGCCTGACCAATCCGGCCGATTAACACCACTTCCCGTTCGGATAAATCACCATCAGAATTAGCCAACAAACAAGCCTCTTTTATTAGCTGCAAAGCGGCCTGGCGGTTCTTAATCTTGGCCGCCTCTTTAACCAATTCATCATCTGACAAAGATGCCAAAATAACATCAAATTTACTCTGAGGAACACCGAAGATAACGGCAATATCTTTGACAAAAGCTTGCTCATCCTCGTCAAAATTACCGTCAATCCGAGCCAAGGTTGCTAAGACACGCAAAAAAACAACCTTTTCGTCTTCAGACAATCGGGCAATATAATTGACGGAATTCTTCATATTAAAGCTAGACATAAACAGCCTCCTGAAAATTAACACCTGCCCGCAGAATAACAAAAATATGTTAAATGTTCAATTAAAATAAGGAAAAGGCTGAAAAAAAGTTTGAAAACCGCTGGATATTGGCTTAAAATAAAAAAAAGATAATAAATAATAATGAGCTTTTAACAAAAATGAAAAAATACTACATCAAAACTTTCGGCTGCCAAATGAACGTCTATGATTCCCACAGGATTGCCGGAATTTTGGATAATATGGGGATGCAAGAAGCCGCCGCTGCCGGACAAGCAGATTTAATCATCTTCAATACATGTCATATCCGCGAAAAAGCTACTGAAAAACTTTTTTCTGATTTAGGACGCATCCACCAAATTAAACAGGAACGTGCGGCCGCCGGCAAAAACACTTTCATTGGCGTTGTCGGCTGTGTCGTTCAGGCCGAGGACGAACAAATTGCCAAGCGCGCCCCTTTTGTCGATTTTGCACTCGGCCCTCTAACGTATCATCGCTTGCCCAAAATATTGGAAAACCTCTTTTGCTGTCAAGGCCAAACCATTATTGATACCGAATTTCCTGCCGAATCAAAATTTGATTTTCTACCGGAGAACCACAGTAACAGCGGTTGCTCCTTTCTGGCTATCCAAGAAGGATGCAACAACTTCTGCACCTACTGCGTCGTCCCTTATACCAGAGGAATTGAAACATCTCGACCGATCAAAAACGTTCTTGCCGAAGCACGCAGGCTTGTTAACGAAGGCACACTTGAAATCAACTTACTGGGACAAAATGTTAACTCTTATCACGGCGAAGACGAACACGGCAAAGAACGCAATTTGGCTTATCTTCTGCATCGCTTAAACGAAATTGACGGCCTGCAACGCATCCGCTACACCACATCGTATCCGGCGGATGTTACCGATGATCTGATTGCCTGCCATCGGGAAATAAAAAAGCTGATGCCCTACCTGCATTTGCCGGTTCAGTCCGGTTCCGATGCCGTCCTTAAAGCCATGAACCGCCGCCATACCGCTGCACAATATTTGGATATCATTGCTCGTCTAAAAGAAGCAAATCCCGATTTGGGTTTTTCATCGGATTTTATTGTTGGCTTCCCCGGTGAAACCGATAAAGATTTTGAGAAAACCCTCAATCTTGTTGATCAGGTTGGTTTTATTCAGGCCTTTTCTTTTAAATATTCGCGCCGCCCTGGAACCCCCGCAGCGGATATGTCAGGACAAATTGAAGAAAAAATCAAAAAAGAACGGCTCAGCATTTTGCAAGACAAACTGTTTTCCTATCAACTAAAATTTAATTTGGCCTCCGTAGGCAAAACTGTTCCCGTTTTATTTGAAACTAAAGGCCGGCACCCCAAACAATTATGCGGCCGCACCCCCTATATGCAAAACTTATACGCAGAGGCAGACAAAAACTTGTTGAATAAAATTATTCGTGTTAAAATAAAAAATGCAACCACCAACGCGTTGTCGGGCGAAATAGCGGAATAGAAAGGTAAGGTAAATTATGGCGGAAATTTCTTTTGAATTGTTTAACAACACATTAGTTCAGCAGATGGTCGGTGCTCAGGATGCCAACCTGAAAACGCTGGAAAAATGTCTCGGCGTTGAAATCGCTGCCTTTGGCAACAACATTACCATCAAAGGCGGCAAACAAGCCATCGAGCAAGCCAAAAATGCCATTGACGTTTTATACAACAAAGTCAGCCGAGGCATAGACATCGGCGAACAAGAAGTTAAGGCCGCGGCCAGAATGTGCGGCGACGGCATTGACAGCCAAACAGTGCAAGACTTAAGTAATCTGGTGCTCAAAACAAAAAAACGTCACATATACCCTCGCTCAGCCACCCAAGCAGAATATATCCAAACCATGCTGCAAAACGAATTAGTTTTCGGCTTAGGACCCGCAGGTACAGGCAAAACCTATTTGGCTGTGGCTCTGGCCGTTTCAATGATGCTTGAAGGAACAATCGATAAAATTATTTTATCCCGTCCAGCGGTTGAAGCCGGCGAGAATTTGGGCTTTCTCCCCGGCGACCTGAAAGAAAAAGTCGATCCTTACCTGCGCCCGCTTTATGATGCTTTATATGAAATGTTGCCGGCTGAACAGGTTGACAAAAAACTGGCCTTGGGCGAGATTGAAATTGCGCCTCTGGCCTTTATGCGTGGCCGCACGCTTTCAAATGCCTTTATTATCCTTGACGAAGCCCAAAACACAACCCCCATGCAAATGAAAATGTTTTTAACTCGATTGGGCGAAAATTCACGCATGGTTGTCAACGGCGACTTAAGTCAGGTTGATCTTCCCCGCGGTGTTATTTCCGGACTGCGTGATGCCCTTGATGTTCTAAAGGGCACCCCCAATATTGGTTCGGTAAGATTTTCATCTGATGATGTTGTCCGTCACGGACTGGTTGCCAAAATAGTCCAAGCCTACGAAAAAAAGAGCAAAAAAGTATATGGCGATGAATAACTCTCTTACAATCATTATCGATGATGAAAACTGGCTGAAAGAATCTGCCGCTCCGGATATTTGGTGCCGACAGGTCTTTAACGAAGCGTTGGCATATCTGCAAAAACAACACCAAAATATAAAAATTGGTTTTAACAAGCCCATTTGTATTAATCTAAGTTTGAGCAATAATGTCGAAGTACAAAAACTAAACAATAGTTTTAGAGGGTTGAACAAACCGACCAATGTCTTATCCTTTGCCAATATCGACGATGACGCGTTCTGGAAGGAGCAAGAATTATCCCCTGAAACCGAACTTGGAGACATCATCATTGCTCTGGAAACATTAAAAAAAGAAGCCGAACAAAAACACATCCCTCTGCAAAATCACCTAGCACATTTGTTGGTGCATGGCATTTTGCATCTGTTTGGCTTTGACCACCAAACCGATGTCGATGCCGATAAAATGGAAAATATTGAAATTGAAATTCTGCAACGACTGAATATTGATAATCCCTATAAGGAGTTATAAAAACAAATGCCTGAAGACTCTCAACATCTCAAAACTCATTTTTTTTCTCGATGGTTTAAAACCAAACAAACCGAAACTGTGCGCGAAACAATTGAAGACCTGATTGAAGAAGCAAGCGAAAACGGTGACGATGACTTTAGCGAACATGAACAATTGTTGCTGAACAACGTGCTTGACTTGCGTGACCGTAAATGCAGCAACGCAATGATTCCGCGGGCAGACATTATAGCTTTTCCTCAAAACGGCAACGTTATTAAATTGGCTGAATTAATGGTTTCGGCCGGCCACTCAAGAATTCCCATTTATGGCGAATCAATGGATGATATTTTAGGCATCGTCCACGTTATCGACGTTGTCAAAGGCGTCCTCCAAAACCAAAAAGACTTAAAAGTTACCGATTTAATCAGCGATAAGATAAAATTTGTATCGCCGGAGAAAAAAGTTTTGGATCTGCTTAAAGAAATGCAGCAAGAAAAAATTCATATGGCAGCGGTTGTTGATGATTACGGCGGTATCGACGGACTGGTTACTATTGAAGATTTGCTGGAAGAGATTGTCGGCGATATTGAGGACGAATACGACCGTGAAGAAGAATCCATTGTTTGCAACCCGCAAAATGGCAGCATTCTGGCCGACGGCAAAGCCGAACTCTCCGAGATCAAAGAAACCTGTGGTTTGGATCTATATCAAGGAATGAGCCAAGACGAAGCCGCTGAAATTGAAACACTCAATGGTCTTATATTCAATTTGGTACAGCGAATTCCCGAACGCGGAGAGGTAATCAACGGTCGCGACGGCATTAAATTCCGTATTTTAGACGTTGATCTCTGCCAAATTAAAAAAGTTTTAATTATCAGACCGCAAACAGCTGGAGAATAAACAACGATTTTTATGAATATGCTGCTGAAATACGGCAAAACAACCGCTTTTTTTGCTGGAGCACTGAGCCATTTCGGCTTTGCGCCTTCTTATATTTTTCCGGCCGCGATTATAGGCTTTTCAGCACTGTTTTTTCTTCTTCTTAACGCCAAATCAGGCAAAAAAGCTTTCGGGCTGGGATATTGCTTTGGTTTTGCTCATTTTGCTTTTGGTTTAAGCTGGATCGGCAACGCTTTGTTGATTGAGCCGGATAAATTCGGCTGGCTTTATCCCTTTGTCCTCATTGCCTGTGGCGGCTTTTTTGGTCTGTTTTACGCTTTTCCGGCACTCATCAGTTACTATGCGAACAAACCATGGCAAAAATGGTTGAGCTTTTGCGCAGCAACAATCATTTTTGAATGGATACGCAGCTTTATTTTCACGGGCTTCCCTTGGAATTTATCCGGATATATGCTGGCTTTCAGCAACAATCTGATACAAGCGGCATCCTTGGGAGGAACATACTTGTTATCGCTGGCAGTCGTCAGCTGCTGCAGTATTGGCGGTCTATGGTTCAACGACCGCCGTTTAAAAAACTTTATTATGATTCTCGGAATCATAATTGGCGAACTGGCTGCCCTTTGGCTTTTCGGCTGGTGGCGTTTATCTGTTGACCATGAAGTTAAGAACGATATTGTCTTGCGCATTGTCCAACCCAGCATCCCCCAAACACTCAAATGGAACGCCGAAGCCAAGGAATCCAACTTTCAGACCTATCTGCGCATGAGCGCCGCACCGGCACAAATAAAGCCCAAATTTATCATCTGGGGCGAAACAGCTTCGCCTTTTATGCTGGATTCTGACGACACCCGCCGCCAACAAGCAGCTGAAATTCTCGCCGCCGGCAGTTATCTCATTGCTGGCATGATTACCTATCAGCCCAAAGACGGCTGGTATGTGCCGCACAATTCCATGGCAGTCATAGACGAGCACGGCAATATTGCAGCCTTGTATCACAAAACCCATTTGGTTCCGTTTGGTGAATACATCCCTTTTCGCCAATATCTGCCGGACTTTATCCGCCCGATTGCTAATGTAATCGGAACATTTGGACAAGGCAATGGTCCCCAAAAGATAGCCCTGCCCAAACTACCTTCTTTTAGCGGCGCCATATGCTATGAAATTATTTTTCCACACCAGATAATTAAACAATCTGATCGACCAGATTTTTTAATTAACCTGACCAACGACGGCTGGTATGGTGATTCTGCCGGACCTTATCAACACTGGGTAGCCGCCAAATTGCGCGCAATAGAAGAAGGTCTGACCGTTGTCCGTGCAGCCAACAATGGCATTAGCGGCCTGATAACAGCCTTCGGCAAAGAAAAAGGCGTCCTAAAATTAAACGAAACCGGCATTTCCGACATCCGTTTCAATCAGCCGATTTTACCACCAACAATATATAGCCGTTTTGGTAACGGCCCCATTATAACCTTTTGCTTGATTTTATTATTTTTAGGAGTTATAAAAATAGAGAAGATAAGCCTCTTTTCCCAAAAAGAAAAATGATTTGCCCTATAGGCAAAAACACTAGCACTACTTGCAACAAGGACGAAAAAATGAGATCAGTATCACGCAAAGCATCACGGGGACGCACCCCTTTGGGTGAACCAAACCCCATTGATATCCACGTTGGAAACCGCATTCGAATGCGTCGCAACTTACTAGGTTGGAGCCAAGAAAAGCTCGGCAGCCTTTTGGGACTGACCTTTCAACAAATACAAAAATACGAAAAAGGTCTAAACCGTGTCAGCGCCAGCCGCTTATGGGATTTTAGCGTTGTTCTGGAAACACCGATAAGCTTTTTTTATGAAGATATGGACAAATCAGTTGCCCAACAAAGCCCGCGCATGTTCAGCAATCCGGATGCCGATTACCAGCTAAACGAAGAGATGGAAGCTTTTAATGCCGATCCAATGCAGAGGAAAGAAACCTTGGAACTTGTACGCGCTTACTATAAAATCCCTAACCGCCAAGCGGCAAGGCATCTTTATGAACTTATCGTTGCGATGTCAAAAAGCCCCTATCTTAACAGCAAAGACAAGACCGAAAAAAAAGAAGCCTTCTGATGATTATTTCTAGACCGGCTGTTTCAGCCGGTTTTTTCAACTGTTTTTACAACGACGGTTCATTGCTCTGTCAGAATCCGGCAAATCTTCTTCATCCCCGAAGTTATACATATTTTTTTCAAATTCACACTCATCATCCAAACCGCTGGCTGCATCAATTAAACGCATTTGTTTCAAAGGCCTGACCACAAAATCTTTATCGTCAATTTCAACATACTTTTGCTTACTGTAATCTTTAATCATGATTTTATTTTTTTGCCGTTCGGGAATCATATCGCACCTCCTTTTACTTTTTTTCAATATAATCACTTTTTTGTTTTTTTTAATCCACAAAGAACGCTTTTATGCTTGAGCTTATTTTTTTGTTTTTCTAATATCCAAAGTGTTGATTAGCTGTGTTGCAAAAATAAAATGTGGAATTTCAAAAACAAACAACCGGACTATAACCGGATTTTCAGATCCATCAAACGGCGACTGGACAACGTCCCCATCTGGCCGGATGCCGACTTGATATACCGACAGCTGCGCCATGACAAAGCTTTAAAAAAAGAGTTGTTTCGCAAAGCTATTCATCTGAGTTCTCTGTGGATACCGGCCGCAATTTATTTCATGCCCAAACTGATTTTGGTACCTATTTTGTTAATCATTTTAACCGGTAACATTATTCTGGAATACGGCAATTTCAAAAAATATGCTTGGGCGCGCAAATCCTTTGGCGTGCTGTTTTTCCGAACATTGCGCAACAAAGAAACCTCCCGAGAACATTTTCAGTTTACCGGTGCAATTTATGTCTTGTTGTCATCTTTGTTATGTCTATGCTTTTTTTCCAAAGAAATCGGCGCCATCGCCCTGACAGTAATGCTTATATCCGACAGCGCCGCTGCACTTGTCGGACGTTCTGTCGGCCGCATTAAAATTTACAAAAACAAAACCTTGGAAGGTACTTTAGCTTTTTTTGCTTCAGCCGTCATCATCAACCTTTTATTCTGGCAAATCCACCCCTTTGGCTGGTTCAGCCTCGCAGCCTGTCTCGCCGCCACTATGGCCGAAGTTTTTGAAGATAAGATCGAAATAGACGACAATTTATCAATTCCGATATTTTTTGCCGCTGTCCTATCTTGGTTTTAAATTCTTACTCTGAGTTTTTGCGACGCAAAAACTTAACCTTCATTACGGCCAAAGAATTAGCAGAAATCCGCGACACCGCATCATAAAGATCCCTATATCTTTCCGCTTCTTCAATCCATCCGGCTAAGGATTCATCCTTAGCCAAGCTTGCATTCAAAGGCTTGTGAATAATTGCCAAGGCTTTTGATATCTGCCCCTCATTCACATAATCCCGCACCACATTCCAAGCACGGTCTTCTTCATTTGTTCCCGTCGATTTTCCATCCTCGGACTTTTTTCTAACCTGCACAACTTTGTTCAATTCCTGATAGACTCTCTCTTTCCAGCCACTCGCCGGCGTCTCGACATTCACCGGCAAATAACGTCGGGCATAAATTTCAACAAACTGCTGTTGTAAATCTTTCAATAACGGCACGCCTGCCGGTGCGATTTCATTAATTCGTGCCACCTCACCGGCTATTTTATGGTTATTAACCGCCAGCTCGCTCAAGACTTCAGCTTCATAGATAAAACTACCGCCGCGAGCTGCCGCATCTTTAACCAGCATGGCAGCTGTCAGCGTTAAAGCGCTATCATCACTAACCTTGCCCAAGTCATTGAGACGCCCTTCGACTTTATCCATCCGCATGATCAAACCCAAAACCGCTTCAACATCGGCTTTTGACTTAATCGTGTTAATATTAATCTGCTCTATACCATCGATTCGCTTATTAACACCAGACAAATCCGGATGCGCCGCCAAATAACCCACCTCTGCCAACTGCTGCTGCAACACGGCTATCTGCTGTTGCAAACTACCAAACTGCCGCGCATAAGCATCTTCTTTAGCCTGCCTTTCGGCCCAAATATCCTTCAACTGATACAACAACTTCGGATTTTGCCAAAGTTTATACCCCAACACTGCCGCGGCAATCAGCACCACTGCTGCACTAAGCTGTTTTATTCTGGCTTTTTTACGGCCTCTGGCCGACAGCCGATTATCATTTTTAGCTTCATTTTTTTTATTCATGTCCCGTCCCTCCGCAGCTGCAATTAAAGACTTGGCATTCTTGTTTTTATAGTGTATACAATATAAAAAAAGAAGCAAGAGCTAATTAGGTAAAAAAAGAACATCCATGTTGGTTTTGGGAATAGAAAGCAGCTGTGATGAAACCGCTGCGGCATTAGTTAACGATAAAAAACAAATTTTAAGCTCAACTGTACTAACTCAGCTTGAGCACAAAAATTTCGGCGGCGTCGTACCAGAAATTGCTGCCCGTTCTCATCTTGAACACATCGACGACATCTTGGAAGAGACTTTCCGCCAAGCCGGCTGTAAGCCCCAAGATATTGACGCCGTCGCCGCGGCAGCCGGTCCCGGTCTTATCGGCGGTGTCACGGTTGGCGTCATGGCGGGCAAAGCTCTAGCTCTGGCGCTTGGCAAACCTTTTATTGCCATCAACCATCTGGAAGGACATGCCTTAACCCCGCGCCTAACTTCCGATGTTGCTTATCCTTATCTGCTTTTGCTTACTTCCGGCGGTCATTGTCAGATTCTGATTGTCGAAGATGTCGGCAAATTTAAACGCCTCGGCACAACCATTGACGATGCTGCCGGAGAAGCTTTTGATAAAGTTGCCAAAATGCTCAATCTCGGCTACCCTGGCGGACCGATTATTGAAAAAATGGCCGTTCTTGGCAATGAAGACCGTTTTGTTTTGCCAAGGCCTTTATTCAATTCTCCGGATTGCAATCTGTCTTTTTCAGGTCTTAAAACGGCCGTTCGTAAAATCATTGAATCTTACGCCGAAGATGGCCTGATTGAACATGCCATTTTGCGCAAACACGACTGCGCCGATATTTGCGCCGGATTTCAAAAGGCCGTAACAGACTGCCTGTCGCATAAACTACATAAAGCAATCACCATTTTCCGTTCCTGTTGTCCCCAAGGCCGCCATTTGGTTGTTGCCGGCGGCGTTGCCGCCAATATATATCTACGCGAACATTTGCAACAATTAGCTGATAGAGAAGACCTTATTTTCGCCGCTCCTCCAATAAAATTCTGCACCGATAATGGCGTCATGATTGCCTGGGCCGGTATCGAACGAGCACAAAAAGGCTTGTTTAATGAATTAGATTTTAAACCGCGTCCGCGCTGGCCGTTAGATGAAAAAGCCCCTAAAGCTGCCGGAGCCGGAGGAGTCAAAGCATGAGACCGGTAAAAGAAATATGCCAAATCCTCGATGTCTTTAAATCCAAAGATCCGGCTCCCAAGAGTGAACTGCAATTCCATAATGCTTATACGCTGCTGGTGGCAATTGTGCTGTCGGCACAAAGCACCGATAAAGGCGTCAATAAAGCAACGGCTGCCCTGTTTCCCTTAGCTGATACCCCGCAAAAGATGCTTAACCTTGGTATTGACAAACTCAAAGAACACATCCGCACCATCGGCCTATACAACAACAAAGCCAAAAACATCATTGCTTTATCTCAAACCCTTGTCGATAAATGCGGCGGTGAAGTTCCGCACAACCGCGAATTGATTGAAAGCCTGCCCGGTGTAGGCCGCAAAACCGCCAATGTGCTCTTTAACGTCTGGTGGAACGAACCTAGCGTCGCCGTTGACACCCATGTCCTGCGTTTAGCCCGACGACTGGAACTCAGCGATGGTACGACGCCGCTTGCCGTTGAAACGGATTTAAACAAACTGCCCGACGAATACCGCCGTCATCTCAATCACTGGTTGGTCTTGTTTGGCCGCTATACCTGCAAGGCCCAAAAACCAGATTGCCCAAACTGCCCGATAAGCTCCTTTTGCCGTAGCACAGACAAACGACTCTAAACTCTCTTAAAAACCCCGTCTTCAACTGGCGGCAAAAACGAACTTACCCGCCCGACAACAAATTCCAAACTATCCACCCGCCCCCACAGCGGCCCTTTTTGGCAAGCCAGCATCATCGCGTCAATTTTGTCATCCTCACCGCGCAACCTAAGCATTACCGAACCATCATAATCATTATGCACCCAACCGGAAACACCGCCGATCTCTTCAGCTCTGGCCACAACCCACCGCCGATAACCGACTCCCTGCACACGTCCCCTAACTCTGATAACCACATCTTTCATGAGCGTAAATAGTTCTCAATTTCTTTCAGTTCCTCACAGCGCTCCTGCCGCCGCGAAACCGCTTCTTCATCTTTGCCCCATAATTTATTTTGCCACAACTCTTCCAAATACGAAAGCTCGCAAGCTTCCTCGGCATGGATTCGCCCTTTAACCAAAGCCAGAGCCAAAAGTGTCGAGCGCATATTTAACGCTGCCGCATAATAACAGGCAAGTTCCTTATCACTCATTGCTTCAAGCGTCTGTGCCAAAGGCCCGTTCAATTGGCTGTTTTCAGGAACATCCAACGTGCGGGTCTTTTGCAAATTAACTTTCAATTCCTGCGCCGCCCAATCTAAAATTGGCAGCCATTTATCCTGCTGATGCAAAAACAACTCGCGATTTTCACCCCAAAAAAACAATAAATCCGTCTTAGCAAATTCCAAGAGTTTAGCAATAATATCTTCACGATGTTTGGTTATTTCCTCAACCGCCAAATTAAGTTTTTGTCTCATTTGTTTCCTTTCTTCAAACCGTCGGTAAACGCGCCGAGCAAATTCTTGGCAGCACTCTCCAGCCCCTTAACCGCATCTTTAGCCGTCTTATTGACATCCTGATAAGCATCTTTTGTCGCCGCCTTAACACCGCTCGGTTTAGGGAATTTTGACGCATAAACCGTTCCCTGTAGCGCCGTATAACAAGGGCTGTCATCACCACTCAGCAACACTTCGGACCCAAGATAAGCGCCACCGGAAGCCATCGTTCCAACCACCGTTGTCAAAGCCGCACGTGTATCCAGCCCGATTTTTGGTTGCTCCAATGTCCCCTCCAATTTGACAAACGAAGCCAATGCCTGAGCAATATTGCCGTCCGCCAATTTATTAAGCGTCGGAGCAATGGTAAAATTCATCTGGTCATTAACCAAATTAATATCGCCGCTTCCCACCAACTTCAATTTTGAGCCGTCAAACACGATTCCCTTCGGGAACGTCGCTTTGCCATTGCCAATGTCGGCACGCACCACCGCGCAAGCCAAATCCATATTGGTATTTTTATTGGTATCAATCTTCAACAGCTGTAGAATTTTGGTAAAGATATTGCTGGCCAGCCATTCAAACCGTCCGGTTTTAATTTCTGACTTATTGACAACCGCAATAAATTGCCCATCCATATTTTGCGACAACTGCCGATAGGTAGCGCCCTGGCTTTGCAAATCTGCCATGATATCCAAACTGCCGCCGCTCAAAATTTGCATACTCCCATTGGCTCCCGTTGCCAAAGGCCTGTGCAAATCTTGCAACCTCATCCCGCTGCTCTGCAAATCCAGTTTCACCGTCTGTTGTGCGGCATTAACTGTCGCCGTCGCCGCAATTTTGCCGGCTCCAAGCCCAAAATCAAACTCCTTAACATCCAATACACCTTTTTGCAACTGTGCTGCAGCACTGACATTAGTCAACACGAAATCGTCCGCCAGCACAACCTCGCCGGCCTTAAGGTTAAGCACGGCATCTGCCATATTCAGATATTCATACGGTACTTTGTCATTCGGCACCATTTCCAAGGCTTGAGCCTCGCTGATTAATGCCGGCATCTGCCATGCCGCCACCGCATTTTGACTAAATGAACCAATATCAAACCGCGCCGTATTCAGATCCGCTTTAATCTGCGGCCGTTCTTTGCTCCAATCAACGACCATCGTACCCGCAATAACATTAGCGGCGACACTCAGATTTTGAATATTAATATCGGCCGAATAAACATCTCCGTCAATCCTCATTTCCAGACTGGTCTCTGGCGCATTAAAATTACCAGCAGGATTATAAATATTGCCTTCAATCGCATAGCGGGGCGCCTCAAAAGCATCAGCCACTGCGCCGTGCAACGCCGCGCTGACCTGCAACGCTTTAATTTCTGCCACAAAATCAGCCTTACCTTCATTCAACAGAGACGCCAAATTATTAGCCTCCAGCTCAATACCGATTTCCTTGCCGTCCAACACCGCATCAACATCCAAATTCATCGATT
Organism: uncultured Alphaproteobacteria bacterium; assembly: GCA_944393715.1. GTDB lineage: Bacteria > Pseudomonadota > Alphaproteobacteria > RF32 > CAG-239 > CAZU01. The sequence continues at coordinate 8,096 of CALYBB010000042.1, read as the reverse complement.
CGTTTTGCCCTGGAATCTCCATGGTAACAGCTTTAATCTGCGCAATTGTCGTCTTGCCGCTCTGGGCATCAAAATAACTAACAATACCATCTTGCAGTTCCACCTGTTTGGCAATCAGCCCGATTGCCGCCGCCGATGCGGCACTTGTCTTTTCTTGCCCTTTATCAGCGGCCGAAGCCGTCTTTTGCTGTGGCTTTTGATTTTTAATAAATTCCCAGTTTTTCTGCCCATCGGCAGTCGTTTCCAAATAAATCTCCGGCTGTTCCAAAATCAGCTTATCTATGACGATACGCCCTTTCAGCAAAGGCAAAATCGCCGCCTTTATCTCTAGTTTTTGCAACTTAATCATCTCGGGATTTGACGCCCATTCGGGATTTGATAAAGACACATCATTAACCACCAAAGTCGGGACAAACGAAATCCCCAACTTGGCCTCGCCGTTAATTTTTAAGCTTCGGCCGGTTTCTCTGTTGACAATATCTTCAATATACGACTTATAGCGGTTCAGATCAAAATTACGCACAAATACATAACCGCCAATAGCCAAAATAATGATAATACTCGAAACAATCGAAGCCGTTTTTTTTATCAGCCGCATAAACTTTACTCCTTATATTGCAAACCCAAGACATCAAGCGCCTCAGCAAAATACGCCGGCAACTCTGCCGTTATTTTCAGTTTATTATATATACCCGATAAGTCAATTTTATAAGCATGCAGATAAAGTTTATCTTTCAACAGGGTAAATTTTTCTCTTTTACCGTCAAAGTACTTATCATCGCCGACAATCGGCGTACCAATATACTCCAAATGAGCCCTTATCTGATGCGTTCGTCCGGTCAAAGGCTTGGCCTCTATTAGGGCAAACTTATTGCCGACCCGATCCAGTACTCTGTATTCGGTTACCGCTTTTTTGCCTTCGGACGACACGATTGATTTTTCACCGACCTTTAGCAGCGGCGCTTTAATCTCGCCAACTTCCGTCTTTGGACATCCGCGCACCAAAGCCAAATAAGTTTTCTGCAAATCTCTACCTCTAAAAGCTTTGGTCAACAACTCGGCGTTTTTGCGATCGCGCGCCAAGACCAAAATTCCGGAGGTCTCTTTATCAATCCTGTGCACCAGCTTCGGCACCTCAGCTTTGTCAAACCTCAAGGCCTCAAGCATTCCGTCGATATGCCGCAACGTATTGGTACCGCCCTGCACCGCCAAACCGGAAATTTTATTTAGAACAATAATATTATCGTCTTTATAAATAACCAAAGACTTAACAAACACTGCGTCTCTTGGCAGCACAGTGCTTTGTTCTTTATTTATCGGCACATCGCTTAGTGGCGGAATACGAATTTCCTGACCGGCGGCAAGCTTCAACGATGTTTCACTTCTTTTGCCGTCGACTTTAATTTGTTTGGTACGCAGCAACTTCTGCAATCGAGACAGCGGCAGCTGCGGATAATATTTCAAGAACCAGCGGTTAAGCCGCATACCGTCATCTTCTGCCTTAACTTTTACCAGTTTAACCTCACTCATCGGCACCACCTTTTTTTTGCCGCTGTTTTTCGGCCCGCAGCTTGTCAAAATACTCTATCCTTTTTTTAATCTCTCGCTCAAAACCGCGATCGGCCGGATAATAAAGCTTAACTCTTTTCATACCGTCCGGAAAATAATTAGCACCGGAAAACCCGTCCTCACAATCCGGATCATATTCATACCCCTCGGAATAACCCAATTGTTTCATGAGCTTGGTCGGCGCGTTCAAAATATTTTTCGGCGGCATCAGCGAACCGGTTTTTTTAGCCAATGCAAAAGCCGACGCCATCGCCTTATAAACCCCGACCGACTTCGGCGCTGTCGCCAGATAAGCCGCCAGCTGCATAATCGCCAAATCGCCCTCCGGCGAACCGAGCCGCTCATAAGTTTCCCAACAGGCAATTGCCTGCACCACCGCACCAGGCTCGGCCAGCGACACATCTTCAATCGCAAAGCGCGTCAAGCGTCGCAAAATATATTTGGGATCCTCTCCTGAAGAAATCATCCGCGCCACCCAATAAAGCGCCGCATCAACATCTGACCCGCGCAAAGATTTATGCACGGCCGAAATCAGGTTATAATGCCCATCTCGCCCTTTATCATAAACCGGCGCCCGTGACCGGATAATCTTGACAATACTGTCTTTGTTAAAAATTTCGCCTTCTTTAGCGTAATTCCAAACACTCTCGGCCAAATTCAAAATATAGCGCCCGTCGCCGTCCGCCACCGACTTCATAAATACCCGCGCTTCGTCATCAACCGGCAGTTTTCGGCCTTCTTCTTTTTCTGCCCGCTGCAGCAACACCTCAAAATCATCTTCGCTCAAGCGGTTTAACACAAATACCTGACACCGCGACAACAAAGCGGCATTTAGTTCAAACGATGGATTCTCGGTCGTCGCACCGACCAAAATAATCGTCCCATCCTCAACATACGGCAAAAAACCATCCTGCTGCGATTTATTAAAACGGTGGATTTCATCGACAAACAACAAAGTGCCGATTCCCTGATTCGTGCGGCGTTCCTGTGCATATTGAAACACTCGCTTCAAATCAGCCACTCCAGAAAAAACCGCCGAAATTTGCTCAAAATAAAGTTTGGTATGCTCGGCAATCAATCGGGCAATTGTTGTCTTGCCGCACCCCGGCGGCCCCCAAAGAATAAACGAGCCTATTTTCCCTGACGCCAACATCCGCCCCAGCGGCGCATCTTTGCCGACGACTTGATCCTGCCCGACAACCTCTTCCAAAGTTCTCGGGCGCAACCTGTCTGCCAACGGACGTTTAACATTTGTCGAAAATAAAGTCTCTTCCATTTCTTTTCCATTATCAAGGCGATTCGCTTCAAACACCGCCCCATAAGCAATAACAGAAAATCTTTTGATTGAACAGTTATTTTTTTTGACTAAATGGATTTTTATCACCAGATGTTCTGGCCTTGAAAGCATCTTCTTTCATCCACCAATCACCTTCCGCATCATTCTTTTTTTGCTTTTCCTGTTTAGTATCAGCCGCAGATACAGACTCCGAAGCATCATCCTCAGATACTTTCGCTTGCCCGCCGACCTCCGTTTTTATACCTTCAAACACCACATCCATATACTGATCAAGTTCAACCAAATCTTCTACTCCCAAATCTTTTTGGGCAAATACTTCGGTTATTTTAGGTGTTTCCAAAGCAAAAGAGGTTTTTGAAGCAATTTTTTCAGCCGAAAGGCCGTACGTGGCGTCCAAAACAGCCAATCGACGAAACCGCTCATCTTGAGCAAAAAATATATTATCCGCCAAAATCGGACGATTATAATAGCCTTCAGCCAAAACGACCTGATGATCACTCGTATCAATTTTAACCCTTTTATTGGTATCAAAACCCCGAGCTAACTGGTGAAAATAATAAGCATTGGCAAAATATTTTCCTTTGCACTTTTTTTCGCCTGTTTTAGATATTTGCACCGATTTAGTCGCAAAATCAGCCAACTTATCAAGCAAACGACTCAGCTTTTGGTTATCCGGAGCCTTAATAACTTTATAAGCCGTATTGGTAACAATGCACTCCAATTCATCCTTACTGTACGTACTTTCAACCAAACTCAGACTGTTACACAAAAGCAGTGCCGACATTTTCTTTTTTTGACCGGAAGTCAAAAGACTCGTTAAATTTTTAAGTCGCAAATTATGTCCCACATCGTCCAAAACCAACATCAACGGCAACGGCCCTTGTTTATCTTTCAGCCACAAACCACGATACATAATCTCATCCAAAAACATTTGATTCAGTATTTTCGAAGCATGAGTGTTAGCCAAAGAATAAACCGTCACCGGACGCCAGCACCCTTGTTCGGAATCAAAAACTCCGCGCATCTTTTCTATCTGAAAATCATTACCGTTGGTTCTTTCACGCAAAGCCTGATTGGTAAAAATAAGGAAAGGCCTAATAACACAAGCAAAAACAATTTGCCGCTGACGGGACGACAACCGCAAAAATTGCTGCAATCCGTCAACCACCAAAGAACCATAACCAAAAAAAGCAGCCTCACGCAACAATGCTGTGCTCCATCCTTGCCAGTCTTTGCGATTATTGTCATGCGCCGTCATATAACAATCAATCAACCAGTCGGTAATTCCCGCAAAACAAACTTCGCGGCCAATCCATTGTTCCGGCAGACCAGCCCAACTGCCAATTGGCAAATAATTTTCCTGAGTAAGTTTTCCGTCCTTAAGAGCTTCAATAGCTTCTTTGGTATAACTCTCCGGCATCTGCAAATAATAGCTCAGCAAAATATCTTTTTCTTCTTGCCCAAGATGTTTTCCCTCAACCAATTTACCCAAGAAATAATCATTAGCCCTAGCTTGGATATCCTTGGCTATCCAATACCCTATCAACGAAGCAATAAGCGATTGCGCCAACAAATTCCAATAATCATCCCTTTTCGTATCATCTATATCCGCCAAATATCCGGCAATACGCCGCAAATACAAATCTCTTTCAACTTGTTCTTTAGGCATATTCTCACGAGCCAAAGGATTCCATCGCGGATAAAATATCCCTTTATCCGGCTCATCCAACAAATCCCAATTATAATAAAAAACCTCGCCGAGTCTGGCTCGGTAACCTGCCGTATATTTAGGCAAAAGCCCTGTCATATCAACCGCTATTATACAAGCATTATCTGAATGCAAAACCGAAGGTATAGCCACGCTGGATGTTTTGCCCGTCCCCATTTCACCCACACACAAAACCGATTCGGACGGCCGAACGCTCAAAATCAATGATCCGAAACGCCCCAAGACCATAAACATTTCTTTTGCCAACCCCATGTTTTTAACATCTTTTAACGTTGCAAAACGATGATTCAAAACATACCACAGATGAAAAGAATAATGTTTCCGCGAAAATACCCAGACAACAACAATCAACACTGCCGGAAACATAACCAAAGGAGTCAACAACGCCATCCTGAAATTCATGGCTCTGAGATCGCCAAACAACAGTTTCAGCCACTTTTCATAAAGCTCAAAAACATATAGCGGCTGATAAAAAAATTTTTTCCATTCAACTGGCAAAATGCCGCTGTTTTCCCCCGTCAGCCTGAAAACAAACTCCACAACACCAAAACAAATTCCGGACAAAGCCCAAAAGATCAAATAAACAACAAAAAAAGCAACAACAACATTAACAAAAGCCCTGAGGCGGCTTTTTTCCTGCCTAATATCTAACATGCTGACCATGTTATCATCGTCCCCGACCGACATCGCGTGTAATAATTATCTTATCGCGGCTTTCTTCACTTTTTTGTTTTTCCTGCTCCAAACTTTCTTTCATAGCCTTGCGGTTTTCCAGCTCTTTTTTCTTACGTTCTTCAATAATTCGGCGCAACTCTTCATTATGTGATTTTGCCTGCAATTCTTCTTTGCTCTTTGCTTTTTCAAGAGCCTTTTCATCCTTTATTTCTGGCCTTTCGGACTTTCCAAAGACCTTTTTTCCCGCCGAGAGCAAAGCATCAATACTAATACCTTTATCCTTCTGAAAATCAAGCACACCAAACTCTTTGCCGTTTCCCAAAAACAACTCGGTAAAATCCATACTGTCATTGTAAGAGGCTTGCTTTTTCTTCTTCGGCGCCAATATTTTTGCCAATTCTTCTTTGTTGGGCACACGTCCTAATGCCTGAGCAATTTGTTGCGGCGTAATAACACACTCACTTAAATCCAGCCCTGTGATATTGACGCCGGTAAAATCAACACCGGTAAAATCAACACCGCGCAAATCCAATCGGCTTAAATCAATCAAAGCCAAATTCAGCATTGTCAGATTTAGTTTACGCAAATTAAGTTTATGAGGATAATACTTAGCCAGATATTCAATTAGAGACTGTAGTTCTTCCAAGCCTATCTCATCAATTTCTATTCCCAGCAAAACAGCATTTTCCAAGTCAGCGTCAACCAGCTTGACGCCATTTAGTTTGGCTCTGGTAAAATTGGTTCGATGTAGCACGGTTCCCGACAAAACAGCACCGGATAAATCGGCGCCGGACAAATCGGCATCAGTCAAATTGGCTCCCGAAAAATCAACATTACGGAGATCAGCACCGGAAAAATCAACACCGGTCAAATTAGCCACAGAGAAATTGGCACCTTGCAGATCTTCGCCGGCAAACTTTCCCTTTTCAAGATTTTTGCCGACAAATCGCAAATCACTTTCTTCCTTAAGAACCGGAGATGTTACAGCGACGTCTCCGGTTACCGAACGCCACTCCCCGCCTGAAGAAAACTCTTTTTCCAGTTCCCTATCAAAACTGTCCTGACCTTCTTTAATACGCTTTCGCAAAAAGCCCAGCCTGTCTTCGTCGGACATCACACGTTCCTTGAAAATTAAAAACACCTATGTAACTATAGCGCAAAATTTGTCTTTTGACAAACATTTTATCGCAAAATACAACCAAAACCGGCTTCAAGAACCCTATTACACAGCTCCTGCAATTTCTCGGGTTCCGGACGCAGCATAAGCCGATGATATCTGCCCCCGTTAACGACAGCTTGCTCAATATAAATATCATACCCTGACAATTCCGGTATACGATCCCTCATTCTTTTCTGATCAGCTACGGCATTATCCATATCTTCATAAGCACCGAGCTGCATAACAGTCTGTTTTCCGTTAACTCTCACCCCTGCCGTATTTTTCTTAGATGCGGCGGCGCCTGTTTTTAAGGCTTTTTTTGGCTTTTCCTTACCTTCGCCGTCAATCAGCTCTTCCAGCCAATTGTCTTTATGCGCCCATGCATTTCCGCCGTCATCCCAGCGCGGTTCGGTTTTCGCCGCCGATAACATATTAACCATGTCTTGATTAAAGGCCTTTTTCAATGTGTTTTCAATATCTCTAATCCGTCCTTTGAGCATATTTTTATCAAAAGGCGACAATCCGGCCAAATAATACAAATTCCGCAGAGCCGCAGCCCTTTCGGCTAAAATCTCAACCTCTCGCTGCTCTGCGGCAACCAGCGCCACCTGCCGGCTCAGCAAATCGGCTTTTTCATAATCAGACAAACTCCCTTTCTTACCGGTTTGGCGGATAATATCTTTAAGTTCGGCAATCTTATAACGATTAGCTTCATAATCAAACGAATTTTTTTCAACCAAACGATAAGCCAGCTCAACCTGTGTCATAACCAGCGCCGCCAATTCATCAAAAGCCTTCTGTTTCAAATAATCTTTGCTTGGCTTTTCGCGATATGCCGCCACGGCATCAAGCAAATTCAACGTAACACGCCGAGCCTTATTAAACAACTCTTTCTCATAACGAGCATCTTCTATTTCAAGTCCGTTAATATCAAGTCTGGCCACCGGCGGATAATCAACATATGCCTGTCTTCGGGCTTTGGCGGCATTAAAGCTCCCAAGCTGCTCTTTTGCTAAAGCAAACTCTCGCCGATTTCCGGCTGCCGCATCCTGAAAGATATCCGGCGTATACCTCTTGTCAAAATCATCCAATTCATAAAAGCGTCTGCCTTCTGCCTTAACTTCCTTGCCTTTTGCCTCAATCAAACGGGCATATTCCAACCGCACCAGCGCCAGTCTTTTCTTTATTTCACCAAGACGATTAAGCTCTATTTCCAAATCCTTGCGATAATTAAGCTCGGGCTCTGTCAGACCGTCGCCGGATTCAGCCCTGCTATTTAAATTTTTTAAAATCTTTCCTTGTTGATTAAGCATTCGGTCTATTTGCCTAATTGCCCGTAAGGCAAAAATATCCTCCCGATGCAGCTTAATCGCCGCCACACTCAGATTCTGCGCCGATTTTGCATACAACGTATTCTCAATATACTTCTGATTATCCGTCAAAACGCTCATGGCATACAAATCGGCAAAATCCATAGCCTTAGCCGCATTATAGAGTTTATCGCTGTCTTGACCGGCATAAAAAACATTCTCAACAATTTGTTTCGGATTCTGTTGGTCATCATAAATCTTCTTAAACATATTCTGCGCCGAAGCATCCGCATGATACTTAGCCGCACGCGCCATTGCTGTCCACACATCGACCTTATCCGGTAGCGATTCGACCTC
>CALYBB010000041.1 GCA_944393715.1 uncultured Alphaproteobacteria bacterium | reverse complement strand
TAACTCTATATAATCTTTCTCTGGTAATTTTTTCACCAATACCATTTTCATTATTTGTAACTAATATAAATTGACGATTTCCACCATCTTCTTCATTAAGCTCCATAACAGCTTGTCCTGTTGTTCCACTTCCTGCAAAGAAGTCAAGAACTGTTGCATTTATATTCATAACCCTTTTTAACAAGTCAAAAATTAGCTTTGATGGCTTAGGATAATCAAACATAAATTTGCCTAAAATATTTTTTAATTCTTTTTTTGCATTATCATTGGAATATTCATTATCAACAAATTCTATGCTTGCTAATGTTTTTTTTCTTGGTGTTATTTCTACATAATAGTTTCCATTATCATCTAATTCAATACTTGCATTTTGATATGTTTTTGTATAGATTCTGTGCGTTTTTTTATTTACAACGATAAACTGATTTTTATATCCAAAATCAAATAAATCTTTAGACCATCTCCATCGATATCCATCTTTAGGTTTTTCTTTTTTTCTTTTCTCATAAACTTCTTTATTTACATTCCCTGGATAAAATATATCTCCATCAATCTCAATTGGATAATCAAGGCTCACCACATATCCAAGTGTATCATAATCTAGTGTCTGATTTAATTTATAATTTCCTCGCTCATTTTCATATTCATCAGAATATTTAAATCCACTATCGGTGTGCTCTAGTTGTCTAAGCTCTGTAGCCCCTGTCTTTTGATAGGCAACTATAAAATCATGATTTTTTTGTATTTTATCGCTTGATTTTCCACTTTTTTTTGTTAATCGAGGAAGATTTCCTATGCAATTTTCTTCTCCAAAAATCTCATCACATAGAACCTTCAAATAGGCCTGTTCTTTATCATCTATTGAAATAAAAATAACCCCTGAATCAGACAGCAATCTTTTGGCCAACTTTAAACGTTCATTCATCATATTAAGCCAGCCATCACGCGTAAATTTATCCCTATAAATAAATTTACCGGCTTCTAATTCTTCTTTATAGTCATTTCCATCGGCTTTGCTGGCTTCGGTATTATACGGAGGGTCTATATAAATTACATCAATCAGGCCTTTTCCATTTTTATCAATATAGGTGGCACATAAATTCTTCAAAGCATCATAATTTTCACCAATAATCAGCTTATGCTCCACACTTTCTAAACCGCCATCTATTCTCAAGCTTTCATCTTCTTTAACCAATGCAACGACATCATGATTTATTTCAGGAGCCTCATCAAATACAAAACCGGTTTTTATGCGTTGCGTTATTAAATTATAAACACTTCCCAAATCCTTTTCATTTGTGGATTGGATAATTTTTTTAGCTATTTCTTTTTGTTCTTTATTAAAAGAGGCCGTCGGAATATTTTCTATTTTTTCTATATATTCATCGCGCAAAGACATATCAGGCTCCGTTAATATTTTCTTAATATGTTTTTACAAATACCACTATCAGCTCTTAGAAGCAATAAAATTGGAACTTTATTCAAAAATTATTTAAAATCTTGCGACACACCGTATACAAATTGCAATTTGTGCGCGGATGGTCAGCCAATGTGAAGCTGTTTGATTTCAGAATATTGCCAATATTTTTCCATGATTGCTCCCGCAACTTCCATAACCCGTGTTAAGTCGCAAAGCATTCATAAAACTTTTTGATAACCTCCAGCAAATCCTGATCCAAATAGCCGACAACTTCGTTTCTAATCGTCTCCGGAACACCATAATATGCCTCGGCGACACCCCCTGCAATAGCCGCGATTGTATCGCTGTCTCCGCCGACCGATATAGCATTTCTGATGCTGTCCTCAAAATCCTTTGCTTCAAAAAACGCAGCCAATGCCTGAGGAACACTTCCCTGACAACTTTCATCAAATCCATAGCTTTCTCGGATATCATCCAATCTAAAATTAATCTCATAATAATTTTGAGCAACATAGTTTCTTATTTGTTCTTTATTTTTACCGACTTTTGCCAAATAAACCGCAACAGCCACAGCCTCCGCCCCCTTTAAGCCCTCCGGATGATTATGTGTTATCTCCGTAACTCTGCGCGACAATATCATCGCCTCCTCTAAAGAACCGGCTGCAAGCCCGCAGGGGCTCACTCTCATAGCCGCGCCGTTTCCCCAGCTGTTATAGGCCGCTGCATTCCGATTAAACAACCATTTTTCAAAAGAAATTCCGTAATCCATAAACGGATATTTATTTCCCCATCGCCGCAAACACTTTGCGGCATACGCGCCCAAATCGCCTTTCTTTTTTTTTGCCATTATCAAAGCCTCGGCAACTGCCGCCGGAATTTTCCGTCAGCGTCTGGTTCGGATGAAAAACAAAATTCTTGGCTTCTTCCGCAACCTTTGGACTAAACAGCCACTCCACCTCAAAAGGTTCCTCATGCCAAGCCCCAAAAGATTCTTGAGCATATTTTTCCAAACTAAAACCATCTTCAACAAAAACCTCCGGTAGAATCTCAATATTTATAATATTCTTCAGCACATAATTATGCGCTTTGCCGCCATCCCAATTATCACTGTGTTTTGCGACCAAATAGTGATCCCGCTGCCCATACAAAAAACCATACGGCGTCAAAACATAATCCGATATTTTGCCCTTCAGCCGGCTTTTATATGTCATTTTTATCTGATGACAGCTCAAAATGGCCTGTCTTATTTTTTGCATAATCTCCGCATTAATCTTAATCTTTGGCCCCGGCCGCAACACCAACCCTTCTGCCCGCATTAATTCCTCAGCATCAACTTCTAACCGCCGTTTTTGCTCCGGCTTTATCAGATTTTTAAGCTTTATCTCGATTCTCTGCAACAATTCGGCTTTATCATTAAGATTTTCCCGCCGCAAACAATCTTCGGCTGTTTTAAAAACCGCTAACTCTTCCGGAGAAAAAGCAATAAGCGTGTTCAAACTTCTTTGGGGAATACGCCAGCGTTTAATTTTTTCGCCGTTGTCAACCTCTTCCATTTGCGGAAAATAAATCCGCAGCGCATTTCTCATTCTTTCGGCAGTTCGGCGGGAAACCCTAAAACTATTTTGAATATCTTCCAACGAAACACCGTCGCCGGCTTCCTGCATCCACAAAGCAAGATCAAACAAATCAAGCATCTTTCCGTAATTTTCCATTACCCTTATCCCCCATAAAAAAGCTCCGACCCCATTTTAACACCAAACAGCGGCATAAAACAAGCCGTCTTTCCACTAATGACAAAAAACATTTTTGTCTAAAACATTAATATTAAAGACAAATGCAACATTTTTTATTTATATGAGCAAAAACATTTGACAAAAATAAAAAAAAGTGCTACCAAGAAAATACCTTTTTAACCTTATGTTTAATTATTAAATAATTAAAATTATGAAAAAATTTCTGAGTTTTAGTTTTGCAATCGCAATTGCTGCGATTACCCTTGCATCGTGCAGTAGTGATGAAAAAAAGCCCGCTCCGGCTCCGCAAGCGCCGCCGCAGCCCAAAAAAGAGGTGTACCAGCCAAAGCATCAGTCTCAGACTGTTGATTTGACAACGCCAAAGAAATATGTCTACTACAAAGCGCCGCAAAACACGGCCGCAACGTCCGTAGACATAAAATATGATCCGGCGACGGAGTACACGCCTATCGAGATCACGTATAAATACGCAAATGGCGACACTTATACGTACAACATCTCGGCAGATTTTGGCTTGTGGCCGAACGAAGCCGGAAAACTGCGCATCATGTCGGACAGTGAGAACACTGTCTGGCTTCAAGGGCAGACAAAAAATGGGGCTTTCCATGAATTCATTTTTTATGGAAACCCGAAGTTCAACGACCAACGAATCAAACCTAATTCGTACGTCGACGACATAAGATACCGCTAAGACTAAGATAAAGCACGGATATTAAAATCCGTGCTTTATTTGCGTTAAATACAACACAACTTGACTTCTCCCGCCAAAACAAATAACATCTCAAATACCACAACCTCAAAAAGGACATGCTCATGAAGCACTTGTTTTTGCTTGTATTTGCTTTCTTGCTGAATATCTCACTCGCCTTTGCCGGCAATATCCGCTATGGTTACAACGCCCAAGGCGATTACGTTCCGGTAGAAATTGACGGCCAACACATTGACTACGGCTACAACGCCCGTGGCGACTATGTTCCGACCAATATCGGCGGCCAACGCGTTGACTACGGCTACAACGCTCAGGGCGACTATGTTCCGACCAATATCGGTGGCAAGCGCATTGACTACGGCTACAACGCTCAGGGCGATTATGTTCCGACCAATATTGGTGGCAAACGCATTGATTACGGTTATAACCCGCAAGGCGACTATGTCCCGACCAATATCGGCGGCAAACGCATTGATTACGGTTACAACCCGCAAGGCGATTATGTTCCGACCAATATCGGCGGTTTTTGACCCAGCCGGCTAAAACCTGATTTGCAACCCGCCACTGATTTCCCATAGAATACTAACGTCATCGCCAGGTTCAACCGCCGCATCCAAGTACAACAAACTGTCTTCATTGAGTGAAGCGGTGATTCCGCCGCCGATTTCATAGCGTGCCGCATCCAGTTTTTCTTTAAAACCATAGCCAGCAACTTCAATTTCCGCCTGTCCGCTCCAATCATGCTTGATACCCAACTTGCCGTAGACATCAATTTCCCCACCGCCGTCAAGACTCCAGCTTTTACCTGCCGCCAAAACAATCTCCGCGCCACCATAATCAATATCCGCCGCCTCAATCGGCGTATCAAAATTAGTATGATAACCGACACCATCAATATGCATATAACTGATTCCGGTCATTGGCTCAATATACCATCCATCAAACAACATCAGCCGCCGGCCAGCCGACAACGAAACCTGCCAGGCATCCGTGCTGTATTTACCAGAAACCATTGTTCCTGCCGGCGTATAACTGCCGATTTTTTGCCGATGATAAAAATAAGTGGCGACAACATCGGCAAACCACTTATCATCCCGCCTCCATGACGAATAAAACCCCAAACTTTGCGTATCGCCGGTGCCGCTGCCGCGCCGGTCATACTCTTGTTTTGAAGTACTGATTCCGCCGTAAATACCTAAAAGCAACTTTTGCCTATAGCCGGCCCAAACTTCTTTATCATAACCAATTTCCGAGCCGTAAACATCCGTTTCGCTGCGGCTGTCATCATCATAATTAAATTCAATCCGCCGACCAAACCCTCTAATCCAAAAATCACTTTGTCTGCCATCCGCCTGTCGTCTTACACGCAAACGATTATAAATCGGCGTCAAATGCGTATAAAACAAGGACACCAAAGAAGCATACGTATTTTTAGCCAAAACCGCACCATCGGTAACATCATCAGTTTTAACCAACGACCAATTTTCACCATTATGCTGCAAAACATAGCGCAAAGCTCCGACATCAGCTGCTCCACCAACCAGATAAAATTCATCCGCAGCTGTTGTCCCTTCATTGATAACATCAAAACTCTGCGGCAAGACACCGTCGGCGCTATAATCATAAACAATCAGGCCAAAACGCCCTATACCGTTTTGAATATTTATCTTATCTGACACACCGTCCGCCAAATTGCTGCTGAGCCCGAAAACGCCGCTACCGTTAAGATTTTCAATGAATAATGTCATATAGTCGCTCGTTGTCCTCGGCAAGCTGACATACGAATTATCCATTGCCAAATCACCTATATCATTGCTGCCAAAAACGCTTAATATGCCGTTATTAATCGTTGTTTGTCCATTTAAAATTCCGCCGGAATACAAAACCAGCAAGCCATTTTTGTTCACCGTCGTATTACTGGCCGCACCACCGGCATAAACCCTCTGCACTCCGCCGGCATTAACAATTGTATTATCAGCTGTCCCCCCGCTCCAAATATTTTGCAATCCGCCGTTAAGCGTTGTCGCATTATCCACGCCGTAAACATCCAATGTTCCAGAAATAACGGTTGCGCCGTTATTTTCCGCACCGGCTGCCACATAAACATCGCCACCAGTCAACCGCAAGTTTTCAGCCGTTCCACCGGACAATATATCCAACATTCCGCCTTTTGCAGCCTCACCGCCCACCAAAGAGCCATATATTTGCTGATGCCCCTCAGTTGATACAATCGTATTTTCAGCTACTCCGCCGGCATCAACAATCTGCCGGCCGCCGCTTATCTGCACACCAACCGCCGTCCCGCCGCTGCGCACCTCTTGTATGCCGCCGAAAATCTGACTGTTGCTGTCCGCCCCGTAAACATATTCATAGCCTGACTTAACAACCGCATTTTCAACAATGCCGCCGTTCAAAACCCGCAACGTACCGCCATTGACCGCCGCACCGTTTAAGCGGCCACCAGCGTTTACATTAATTGTTCCTCCGGTAATAACCGTCGAATTATAGGCTGTTCCATTGATATTTTGCATTGCTGAAGCATAAACATAAGTATCGTCCGCCACCCCGCCGCTCAAAACATCTTGTTGATTATAAACGATACTGCCTTGTGCTGTGCCGCCGGACATAACCCGTTGTACGCCAGATACCGTAAAATTATTCGCTGTTCCGTAAACTTCCTGAGTTACAATCGCATTAACGTCGCCGCCCTGAACGGTCTCTCCAGACGGAACAGTCGTCGTTACGGCCAAACCATCAATCGTCCAAAAAAATATTCCTGCAATAATCAGCAGCGTTTTTTTCATCTTTTCTCGTGCCGGATACTCATTTTAACCTTTTCTGTAAATATAAAATCTCGCTGCCAATCTTTAACCTAGACAAAAGATTATATCCTATGAAGCCGTTTTTTTCAGATAAAAAAACGTTTTCCTCATAACCGCTGTCAAAAATCACGCTTTTTCAAAGCACTATATCAAAGATGTATACTGATGTTTTCTAATCTAACTAACAAACGAAAGGATAAACATCATGATATACGGATATATCAGAGTAAGCACTGACAAACAAACAACTGAAAATCAAAAATTTGAGATAGAACAATTTGTTGAGCATCACAAAATCAAAGTCAACAGATGGATTATGGAAACCATCAGTGCCGGACAAGCTTTGGAGCGGCGCAAACTCGGCGTTCTGTTGCGTAAATTAAAAAAAGATGACATTATTATAACCTCGGAACTTTCGCGTCTCGGCCGCAATTTGCTTCAAATCATGAGCATCTTGCATTATTGTATGAATATTGAAGCTCAGGTTTGGACAATCAAAGACAACTACCGCCTCGGCCGCGATATCCAATCAAAAGTTCTGGCTTTTGCCTTCGGGCTTTCGGCCGAAATAGAAAAACAGCTGATTTCCCAACGCACAAAAGAGGCTTTACAACGTCTCAAATCTGAAGGCCGCCAACTGGGACGTCCCAAAGGACGCAAAAACATGGAACTCAAACTTAGCCAGCGCGAACAACACCTTCACCGACTACTTAAAGACGGCTCTTCAAAAAGCCGAACTGCTCGTCTCTTAGGCGTCAACAGAACAACCGTTTATAGATACATAGCTCAAACATTTTAAGTTCTAAACCACAGAAGGCAAAAACAAAGAAAGGAAAGCAAAAAGCTTTCCTTTCTTAATTCAATGCCTGAGGCGTCAGAAACCCATGCCGCCCATTCCTGGTACACCGGCTCCCTGACCGCAGGAGCATTCCTTTTGCGGAATTTCGGTAACCATAGCCTCGGTCGTAACCACCAAACCGGCAACAGACGCCGCATCCTGCAAAGCTGTTCGGACAACCTTGGTCGGATCAATAATACCAGTTTTGACCATATCAACATATTCACCTGTCTGGGCATTATAACCAAAGTTGCTATCATTGCTTTCTAACAACTTGCCCACAACCAAAGCTCCGTCAATACCAGCATTTTCAACAATCTGGCGTATCGGCGCCTGCAAAGCACGACGGATAATATCAATACCAACTTTTTGATCTTGGTTAGCAGCGCTCAGCTTGTCCAAAACCTTGGTTGCATACAGCAATGCACAACCGCCGCCGGCCACCACGCCTTCTTTAACCGCGGCTCTGGTCGCATGCAAGGCATCATCAATACGGTCTTTCTTTTCTTTAACTTCAACCTCCGAAGCACCGCCGACCTTAATAACCGCAACACCGCCAGACAGTTTGCCCAAACGTTCCTGCAATTTCTCTCGATCATAATCAGACGTCGTTTCCTCAATCTGTTTTTTTATCTGATTGGCACGCGCTTCAATCATGTCCTTGGCACCGGCACCGTCAATAATCGTCGTATCGTCTTTCGAGATTTCAACTCTCTTAGCCGTTCCCAGCATATCCAGCGTAACATTCTCAAGCTTCATACCCAAATCTTCCGACACAACCTGTCCGCCGGTCAAGATAGCAATGTCTTCCAAAATAGCCTTGCGTCTGTCGCCAAAACCAGGAGCCTTGACTGCACAAACTTTCAATCCGCCGCGCAATCTGTTAACAACCAGAGTTGCCAAAGCCTCACCTTCAATATCCTCGGCAACAATAACCAAGGCCTTGCCTGACTGAACAATCGCCTCCAAAATCGGAATCATCGGCTGCAAATTGGAAACCTTTTTGTCATAAAGCAAAATATAAGGCGCATCAAATTCACAAATCATTTTGTCCGGATTAGTTACAAAATAAGGCGACAAATAACCTCGGTCAAATTGCATGCCTTCAACCACATCAAGCTCGGTCTCAAGCCCTTTGGCATCTTCAACCGTAATCACACCTTCATTGCCGACTTTTTCCATTGCTTTAGCCAGATATTCACCTATTGACGTGTCGCCATTAGCCGAGATCGTGCCAACCTGAGCCACTTCCGCAGAAGTCTTAATCATAACGGAGCGTGACTTAACATCACTCACAACAGCATCAACCGCCATATCAATACCGCGTTTCAAATCCATCGGATTCATACCCGCGGCCACGGCCTTGCAGCCTTCTTTAATAATGGCCTCGGCCAAAACCGTCGCGGTTGTCGTGCCATCACCGGCCTTATCCGCCGTTTTCTGAGCAACTTCTTTAACCAGTTGAGCGCCCATATTTTCAAATTTGTCAGCCAGCTCAACTTCCTTAGCCACAGAAACACCATCTTTTGTAATTTTCGGTGCGCCATAAGACTTATCCAAGATAACGTTACGCCCCTTCGGCCCCAATGTAACTTTTACCGTCCTAGCCAAAGTTTCAACACCTCTCAACATTTTTTCCCGAGCTGTTGTCCCGAATTCAATACTCTTTGCAACCATTTTTATATCCTTCTATCCTAAAAAATTATTCTTCAATTACGCCCAGAATTTCCGATTCTTTGATAATCAGTCTTTCTTCGCCGTTAACCTTAACTTCTGTGCCCGACCATTTGCCGAACAAAACTTTATCGCCAACTTTAACATTAAGCGGAACAATCTTGCCGTCTTCGGTTCTCATCCCGTCACCTACAGCCTCAATCAAGCCTTCCGACGGCTTTTCTTTCGCCGTATCCGGAATAATGATTCCACCGGCGGTTTTGGTGTTTTCTTCCAGTCTTTTGACCAACACACGGTCATGCAAGGGTCTGATTTTCATAGTTTCGTTACTCCTTTAGTTTATTTCTAGATCCTTAGTTAGTTATCACAAATGACATTGTCAAGAGACAACGCAAAAAAATTGCCCTTATTTAAAAAGGGCAATTTCTAAATTTTGTTTTTTCACGAATTTTTCTTAATCGTTCCGACGATCTGAGCGATGGCCGAAACCACAAAACTAACGGCCAAAAGCGCCGAGAAAAAAACCACGCTGACAAAATACAGCCACGCATCCGGATAAACAAGCATCACCGGTCGGGCAATAGTTGAAGCCCAACCGTCCAATGTAAACACTTGCAACAGCGTAAACACAGCCGCTCCAAGACTCCCGAAAGCATGAAAAGTATCGCCATATAAATTAACACCGATAATGGCAAACACGTAGAAAAACACCGCAAATATAGCCAAAAACGAAGCAAACGCCGGCAACAGATCCAAAAACACCTGCACCAAATTGTTCATCTTGGAAAAACGATTAATATACTTAAGCAGCCTGAATAATCTAAACGTCCGCAAAACAATAAACGCGCTCATAAACGGCAACGACGAAACCAAAACAATAACCAAGTCAAAGATATTCCAACCTGAAGCAAAAAAACGTTTTTTCAAAGCCACAATTTTTAAAAACATCTCCGCCAAAAAGATGCCCATAAAAACACGATCAAGCAAGAATAAACCGTTATTAAAATAAAATTCCATCGTCGGCGAAGTCATTAAGCCCAAAACAATCGCATCAGCCAAAATAACTGCCATAATAAACATATCAAAGCTAAAACCGGTAACCAATTTGGCCAACCGCCGCTGATCATCATTATAATAAAGCTTGCCGATTATCTTTTTGCCGGTCATTTTTTTTGCCGCCATTTTATCCTCCCCGCAAATACATGCCCATTTACATCTTAACTTAAAACAACCAGAATGCAACAATTATTCCTGCCAATGCAATCATGGGACCAAAAGCAACATTCTTCTGCCGACGCGCCAAAGCATAAGCAATCCCCATTATCGCAGCAACCACACAAACATGTAAAACACCTTCTACACCGAGCCACGCACCAAGCGCTGCAAGCATTTTAATATCACCGCCGCCAAAAGCATCTTTTTTGCGCCAAACAATAAGCAAACTCACCAAAACCGGCAAAAAATACCCGACCGCCGCACCGACGGCACTTTCTACCGCACTAATCCATCCCATATCCAACCCTGCAGCCACAAAACCGAGAATCAAAAGCGGAACCGTTAAAATATCCGGCAAGAAATAACTCCTATAATCAACTTCCGCCAAAAGCAACACAATGCACAAATAAGCGACTGTAAAACCAAAGCCGTACGACCCAAAATGTTCATATGCCGCAAAAGTCAGTCCGGCCGTTATAATCCCGCATAATATTGAATGCCAAACCAGCGATTTATACAACGGCAGCCGGCGATACCCCTTAACTTTGCGGCAGGGGCGAAAAATTTCAATCAATGCGCCGGCAAACGTCGCCGGCATAAATTTGGCAAAGCGCCTAGCCGAATACGGAATAATCAAACCGAAAAAAAACGCACCTATAACAAAAATCATCATTTGCTCTCCTTTGATTAAATCAATACTAAAGCCAAAATAATAATAATTGTTTAATCTCTTTTCTAAAATCAAAAAGCCTCTCCGGAAAGAAGAGGCTTTCATCTTCGCAAAATTCAGGCAAAATTA
Organism: uncultured Alphaproteobacteria bacterium; assembly: GCA_944393715.1. GTDB lineage: Bacteria > Pseudomonadota > Alphaproteobacteria > RF32 > CAG-239 > CAZU01. The sequence continues at coordinate 23,026 of CALYBB010000041.1, read as the reverse complement.
TGCTTTTTCCAGATCCTCACCAGTTTCCTGATTAACTCTCTTGGCCGAAAGCTTGATCTTGCCGCGATTATCCGAACCAAGACATTTAACCCAAATCTGATCGCCTTCTTTATAGAAATCCGAAACCGAAGCAATGCGCTCGTTTTTGATTTCCGAAATATGAACTAGGCCTTCCGTCGTGCCCAAAAAGCGAACAAAAGCGCCAAAATCCATAATCTTGGTAATTGTGCCATGATAAATCTTACCGACTTCCGGTTCGGCTACAATTCCCATAATCCATTCCAGAGCCGCATCACCGTCTTCTTTTTTCATCGAAGCAATTTTAACCACACCATCATCGGTAATATCAATTTTGGTATGCGTCGTATCGACGATCTCGCGAATAACTTTGCCGCCGGTGCCGATAACCTCACGTATTTTATCAACCGGAATCTTAATAGCGACAATCCGCGGTGCTCTGTCAGATACATGCGGCCGCGCTTCGGCAATAGCTTTGGCCATCTCGCCCAGAATATGAATACGTCCCTCATGTGCCTGAGCCAAAGCCTGTTGCATAATCTCTTTGGTAATGGAAGTGATTTTGATATCCATCTGCAAAGCCGTTACACCATCTTTGGTTCCGGCCACCTTAAAGTCCATATCGCCCAAGTGGTCTTCATCACCCAAGATATCGGTTAAAACGGCAACACGACCGTCATCTTCCTTGATTAAGCCCATGGCAATTCCGGCGACCGGCTTTCTTAAAGGTACGCCAGCCGACATCAACGACATTGATGAACCGCAAACCGTGGCCATGGAGGAAGATCCGTTTGACTCCATAATATCCGAAACCACGCGTACGGTATAAGGAAAAGCATCCTTGTCTTTTGGCATCATCGGATGAATGGCGCGCCATGCCAGCTTGCCATGACCGATTTCACGACGCCCCGGCGACCCCATACGACCGCATTCGCCGACCGAGTACGGCGGGAAGTTATAGTTAAGCATAAAGTCTTCTTTGCTTTCGTCAAACAAGCCATCAATAATCTGGGCATCTTCGCCGGTACCTAAAGTTGTAACAACCAGAGCCTGTGTTTCGCCGCGAGTAAACAAGGCCGAACCATGGGTCGTTGGCAAAACATCAACCTCACACTGAATCGGGCGAACGGTTTTGGTGTCGCGGCCATCAATGCGGCGGCCGGTGGTTAAAACTTTTTCGCGCACGACTTTGTGCATCAACTTTTCAATAACATCGCCGATATAACGGTTTTCAACTTCATTTTCCGGATCAATGATAGCTTTGACTTCTTCGGAAACCTGACCGACCAGCGTGCCGCGGGTTAATTTGTCGGTTTCTTCAAAAGCTTTGGCGTATTTAGCCTCAAAATCTTTTTCAACTCGGGCATAAAGAGCGTCAAACTCCGGCGGAAATACCGGCATTTCCCAAGCCTCTTTGCCGGCTTCTTTCTTCAGTTCATTAATCATGTCTATAACCGGCTGAAAATTTTCAAAGCCGAACATAACTGCACCAAGCATCACATCTTCCGGCAATTCATTAGCTTCGGACTCAACCATCAAAACACCTTCTTTGGTTCCGGCAACCGTCAGCTCCAAGTCAGAAGACAACAGCTGTTCAATTGTCGGATTCAAGATATACTGGCCATTTTTATAACCGATTTTAGCCGCAGCAATAGGTCCCAAAAACGGAATACCCGAAACCGCCAACGCCGCCGAGGCCGCAATCATCGCCGGAATATCAGAATCCGTTTGTTTATCATGTGCCAAAACCGTGCAAACAATTTGCACCTCATTTTTAAAAGCATCAGGAAACAGCGGGCGTATCGGCCGGTCAATCAAACGTGAAATAAGGACCTCTCGTTCGGAAGGCTTGCCCTCCCTTTTCAAAAAGCCTCCGGGAACTTTTCCGGTTGCATAGTACTTTTCCTGATAGTTTACCGTCAAAGGAAAGAAATCCTGATCAGCCTTTACCTCTTTTGCGGCACATACCGTTCCGTGAACCACTGTTTTTCCATAGGTAACAACCACCGAACCGGCAGCCTGTCGTGAAATTTTTCCTGTTTCTAAAATTAATTTGCGTCCGCCCCATTCCATTTCTTTGCGGACTTCATGAAAATCGATCATACTTCTTTACCTTTCATATTCCATATAACCTCTACCTGCCCCATGCAGGATTTTGTCTTAATTATACAGGTTGCGGAGCTTTATTTACAAACCACGAAGCCCCGCAACATTTTTTTCATATCTTCTGACTAGCGTCTGATATTCAATTTAGAAATGATATTTTGATATCTGCTCTCATCCTTGGCTTTCAAATAATCCAAAAGATGACGACGACGGGCAACCTTTTTCATCAAGCCCAAACGAGAGTGATTATCTTTAGCATGAACCTTAAAATGTTCAACCAAATTGTTAATCTCGGCTGTCCAAATAGCAATCTGAACTTCCGGTGAACCGGTATCATTCGGATTCAAACCGTATGTTTTGACCAGTTCCTGTTTTTTTTCATTAGAAATCGACATCGCAATTTTCCTTTTTCAACTACAAATTAAACACGCGGATCGGCAAAATCCTGCCCTCTTCAATCCGCACCATTGCCGCCAACTGCCCGTTGAGCATTGCTGCCGCCTCACACCCGATATATTCTGCAACATTATAATGTTTCGGCGAAATACTCTGCCCAAGCTTCAACTTAGCGGCATCTTCTCCCCCTACGGCAATGACCGTGATGTCGCACAGACATGTCAACAGGGGACGCAGATATTTTCTGCGCTCCTCAACATACTCTATATTTTTTAAATTTTCCAGAAAAATCGTATCTTCAATACTAAAATTGCCGCATTTTATCCTTCTAAGTGCTGTTAAATACCCAAAAGTGCCTAGTTTTGCAGCTATATCGGCACCTAAAGTTCTTACGTATGTTCCCTTTGAGCACTTAACGCGAATTCGCGCAGCCGATTCGCTAGACATCCCTAAAAAACACAAATCATGAATCTTCACGATTCTTTCCGGCATTTCCGCCGTCTCGCCTCGACGCGCCAAATCATACGCTCTTTGGCCGTTAATCTTCAACGCCGAATAGAGGGGCGGCGTCTGTTTAATTTCTCCCAAAAACTGCGGCAAAACTTCCTTAATTTCCGATTCTAAAGGCAAATAACCGCCAGTTTTAACAATCTTTCCCGTCAAATCTAAAGTATCGGTCATGGCACCGAATTTGACGACAAACTCGTATTCTTTGTCTCCGCCGGTTACAAACGGCAAAAGCTTGGTTGCTTCACCAAACGCAATCGGCAAAACGCCAGAAGCAAAAGGATCAAGCGTGCCGGCATGCCCGTTTTTTTTTGCATCAAGCAGCCGCCTCGTTATATTGACGACGTCGGTCGAACCTATTCCTTCCGGCTTGTCAACAATCAACCAGCCATGAACATCGCTGCCTTTTTTATGTTTCATCACTCATCCTCCCCGCTTTTTGATAGGGCAAATTAGAAAATGAGTCAATATGTTAACAAAAACCTTGCCAAATTGCCGTCTTGCTTTTATATCTGAAAAAAACAACTTTCTCAAGGATCAGTCATGGCCGAAAAAGAACCTTCCCAAAGACAGCTTCGCGTTGCCGAAGAGATAAAAAAAATTATTGCTCGCTTCATCGATCGCGGCGAAGTTCATAATCTTGAAGGCATTGATACGCTTGTTACCATCACCAAAGTAACCGTTTCGCCGGATCTGAAATATTGCACTGTCTGGTTTATCACTTCCGGCGGCAAATTTTTGCAGGAAGTCCTTGGAGGGCTTCAGCTGGCAGCCAATTATTTTCGCAAACAAGTAGCTTCCAAAACCTCTCTGCGCTACGTTCCGGAGATTAACTTTCGCGTCGACAAATCTTTTGAAGAAGTCGACAAAATCGAAAAACTACTACACGACCCTCACGTTGCCCGTGATTTGAAATAGCTTTTTATAAATTTTTGCCACAATATCTGTCAACAACTATCGCAAAATCTTTGCTAAAGGATTATTTATGGGCTAATCTTACCCCAATTAATTACAATATTGTTTATAATTTTAAAACTATTTAGCTATGAAACCGACCGAATTTCTCACGCTTCGCGACATTACCCAAGGTGATTTTGCGATAAAGGGCGGCAGTCTTCTCTACAAGGGAAAACAAATTGCCGCACAGGGGAAAGCTGTTCTCGTCTCTGCTGAAGAAGCTTTTTTTCTGTTTGAAGTCGAAGATACCGAAACAATAAAAAGCGAAAACTTTAAACAAGTTTTTCTGCTGAACAACAATCGGCCATACTTCTACACCAGCATTGAATACAAACTCGAAAGCCAACGCTTCCAGTTTATATCGCCGCTGAACGGAAAAAACGCTTTTCGCCTCATTTCTTTTATGGGAAGCTATTCCCAGACGAAAATTGTCGGTGATAACTACCATGAAGAAGGACTATCCTATCATCCATGGTGGCGTTTGTAATAAAACAGGCTTTGGTGCAAAGGCGCCAAAGCCTGTTTTATTAATAAAGCGTGCTTCCGATCAAAGGACAAAAAAGTCCATGCACAACTTTTTTCAAAAGCTAAATCATAGCCATGCCACCGTTAATATTAATGGTCTGTCCGGTAATATACTGCGCCTCATCCGAAGCCAAAAAGACCACGACATTGGCAATATCTTGCGCCTCGCCGAGCTTGCCTTCTGGAATCTTCGACAGCAAAGCTTTCTTAACATCTTCCGGCAAAACATCCGTCATCGGCGTCCGTATAAAACCAGGCGCAATAGAATTAACGGTAATCCCACGTGAAGCAACTTCCTGCGCCAAACACTTATTCATAGCGATCATACCCCCTTTAGAAGCCGCATAATTAGCCTGTCCGGCATTCCCCATAACACCAACCACGGACGCAATACCGATAATCCGGCCGAAACGCCTCTTCATCATACCGCGAATAACGCCGCGCGCCAGCTTAAACCCTGCCGAAAGATTAACGTCCAAAACCAACTGCCACTCTTCATCGCTCATTCTCATAAATAAGTTATCGCGAGTCAAACCGGCATTATTAACCAAAACATCAATCTGCCCAAATTTTGCCTCAACATCAGCCACCAATTTCTTAATTGCTTCCGAATCTGACAAATTGGCAACAAAAACTTCCACATCTCCTCCGAGTTCAGCCTTTAGCTTTTCCATTGGTTCGGCACGCATATCCGTCAAAGCCAATTTAGCTCCCTGAGCATGCAGCGTGCGAGCAATTTTATCCCCCAATCCGCCGGCGGCACCGGTAATTAACGCAACTTTACCATCTAATCTAAACATTTCTTTCATCCTTCTTTCATCAAAAATTCCCACTACAGCAAGATTGCGTGAACAACCATCAAAAGTCAAGTCCTTTGCAACAGTTATAAAAAGCATTAATGGATTATTGATAATTTACGCTTTATAATGGCGCCGTCATGACAACAAAACGGCTTTTATTTCACACGAGGAATCACTATGGCTAAACGCAAAAAAGAAAAATCTCTTCTCGCCAACCTTTCCGTCATAGGGCTGGGCTTTATCACCGTGGGAATAACTCTGGCAATAATATTTGCTTGCTTATCATACGACAATACCGACAGCGGCTACAATATTGCCTCTTCTGCCGCTCCCCGCAACTGGCTCGGTATGTCCGGAGCTTATGTTTCGAGTCTGATTCTCAGCTGGTCCGGAGTGGCTCTACCCATTTTTTTAATTGCTCCGTTAGTTTGGGGATATGAAATTATCCGTTATAAAACTTTTTTGCGCCCCTACAGCCGTATTTTTGCCTTTTTATTCGGCTCCGTTTGTCTGTCCTCTCTCGCTAATCTGATTGTCGGCACTCTTGACGGTTTCAAAACCGGTGGCAATATCGGCGCCTTTTTCAGCCGCGAATTTTTGTCTTTGAGTACGCGAATTTACGATTTTGCCTACAATGAATGGATACTCGCCGCCCTGTTGTTTATTTTAACCTTTGTTTCCTTTAACTTTGCCTGCGGCATCACGCCAAATAGTTGGTATAGGCTGATGAAAAAAATACTTTCGGGATTTGCCTTATGCCTGAAGAACTTAATTGGCGGCAGCAAAAAAATTGGCAGAATCTTCGCAAAAAAAGAAACCAAAATCACACCTTCACGCGCACCCCGACACCGTCAGGAGCCCAAACTGGCAAAAGAACATCCGTCTTCTCCAAAATCGGCAACACCGGCAACGGCCGCAAAGAAAATTGCCAAGCCTGATGACGGCTACATTTTTCCGGATATTGAGCTGCTGTCCGTCGGCAAAGATAAAAACACGCAGCATGTCAGCCAAAAAGAGCTGGATAAAATTGCCGCCAAACTTGAAGAGGTGTTACAAGAATTTGGTATCTCCGGCAAAATCGTCCGCATCCGCCCCGGCCCGGTTGTCACTCTTTACGAACTTGAACCGGCACCTGGCACCAAAACCGCGCGAGTTATTGGTTTGTCTGACGATATTGCCCGTTCAATGAGCGCCGTTTCGGTACGCATCGCGGTTGTTTCCGGTTCCAATACCATCGGTATTGAACTGCCAAATACAACTCGGGAAATCGTTTATTTGCGTGATCTGCTTGAAAGCGATGACTTTAAAAATTCAAAATCAGCTTTAACCATCAGTCTCGGCAAAGACATCGGCGGCAAAAACACTTATGCCGATTTAGCAAAAATGCCGCACCTTTTGGTTGCCGGCACCACCGGCTCCGGCAAATCCGTCGGCGTCAACTCAATGATTATTTCTCTTTTATACAAGATGCGACCGGAAGAATGCAAACTTATCATGATTGACCCTAAAATGCTTGAATTTACAATGTACAACGGCATTCCACACCTTTTGACGCCGGTTATTACCGATCCGTCAAAAGCCGTTATCGGCCTCAAATGGGCGGTTAAAGAAATGGAAGACCGCTACCGAGCCATGGCGCAACTCAATGTCCGCAACATTACCGGCTACAACCAACGACTTGAGGAACTTCGGTCTTCCGGTGAAAAAATCACCCGCACCGTGCAAACCGGCTTTGACATGGAAACCGGCAAACCGATTTTTGAAGAACAAGAGCTCGATTTAACCCCGATGCCCTATATTGTCATCGTGGTTGACGAAATGGCCGATCTGATGCTGGTTGCCGGCAAAGACGTCGAAGCGGCCATTCAGCGTCTGGCGCAAATGGCGCGCGCCGCAGGCATCCACTTAATCATGTCAACCCAGCGTCCGTCGGTTGATGTCATTACCGGCACCATCAAAGCCAACTTCCCGACCCGCATCAGCTATCAGGTAACTTCCAAAATTGACAGCCGCACCATTTTGGGCGAACAAGGCGCCGAGCAGCTTTTGGGCATGGGCGACATGCTCTATATGCCGGCCGGCCAGCGGCCGCTGCGCGTCCATGCGCCTTTTGTTAAAGACAGTGAGGTCGAAAAAATTGTCGAATTTTTGAAGAACCAGCGCCAACCAGAATATGTTGAAGGCGTTACTGAAGGCGAATTATCCGATTCTAAAGGCGCCTCAGGCGGCGCCGTATTCGACAACAGCGACTTCGGCTCCGGCAGCGACGATGACCTCTACCGGCAGGCCGTCCAGATCGTTCAAAACGACAACAAAGCCTCCATCAGCTACATCCAACGCCGGCTGCGCATCGGCTACAACCGCGCCGCCTCTATCATCGACCGTATGGAAGACGAAGGCATCGTCTCACCGGCAGATCATGTCGGCCGCCGCGAAGTCCTAAAATAAACCCGTCAAGCAATGTCTTTCAAAATATAGCCGCTGATTTTTTCGGCATAAAACGATGGATCTGATATTGCTTCACCCTCAGCTACCTTGGCTTGATCTAACAACACTCTTGCCACTTCTTCAACCTTAGCATTGTTAATCTCATCCGCCAACATGTCTGCCAGTCGGATAATCAGCGGATGATAAGGATTAAGCTCCAAAATCCGTGTCGAAGCAAAAGCCGTCTGTTGCTGGTGATTACGCATCAAGCGCTCCAGATGCAAGCTCATCTGCCCGTTTTCAACCGTCAAACTAACCGGAGAAGTCGTCAGTTTTTCAGTCGGCTGAACTTTACCGACTTCCTTTTTTAACAATTCTTGCATAAATTCACAAAGCTTGTTTAAGCTGCCTTCATCGGCTTTTTTCTCTTCTCTCTTCCAAGACATATCGGCATCGGCCTGCGCAATATGCTTCACCGCATAACCTTTATAATTCGGCAAAACCTGCGGCCAAAATTCATCAATCGGGTCATTCAAGAGCAGAACCTCGATTCCTTTTTGTTTAAAAGCCTCCAGTTGCGGATTGTTGCGCAAAACATTGATGTCATCACCGGTAATGTAGTAAATGACTTTCTGATCTTTGCCGCAGCGGCTGATATAATCATCCAAACTAGTCAGCTTCTCAACATCATGTGTTGAATAAAAATAAGATATTCCGGCAATTTCTTCGCGATTTTTAAAGTCTTCGTAGATTCCCTCTTTTAACACAATACCGAAATTGCGCCAGAACTTCATATAATCATCATAATTTTTGACGCGTTTTTTCAGCTCTTTCAACAAGCGGCTAACCGTTCCGGCTTTGATTTTTTCTAACAACGGCGAATATTGCAGCATCTCGCGCGAGATATTCAAGGGCAGGTCCGCACTGTCAATAATTCCTTTCACAAAGCGCAAATAATTCGGCATCAAATCCTCAATTTTGTCGGAAATAAACACTTTGTTGATGTACAGCTTAAGAGATGTTTTACGATCCGGCTGAAACAAATCATACGGTGCCGTTTCCGGTATAAACAGCAGTCCGGTATACTCAATATTACCTTCGGCCTTAAAATGCAGCGTCAGCCACGGCTCGTCAAAATTATGCGAAATATGGCGATAAAAATCACGATACTGGTCTTTAGTAATCTCGGCCTTGTTACGCGTCCATAAAGCCGATCCGGTATTAACCGTTTCCTCTCCGGCTTTGCCTAGGTCTAAAACAATCGGATAAGCAATATGATCCGAATATGTACGGATAATCTGCCGCAGATAAATGGTATCGACATAATTTTTCTCGTCTTTTTTCAAAAAGAGCTTTATTTCGGTACCGTTAACCTCTTTTTCGGCTTCGGTAATCTCAAAGCCGTCTATCCCGTTGGATACCCATTTCCAGGCTTTGTCCTCACCGGCTTTACGCGTCAGGATTTCCACTTTGTCCGCCACCATAAAAGCCGAATAAAACCCGACGCCGAATTGCCCGATAAGCTCACAGACCGAACCATTTTCGCCGGCATTTTTCACAAACTCCGCCGTTCCGGATTTGGCAATCGTCCCCAGATGATTAATCAAATCTTCTTTATTCATACCAATACCATTATCGGCAATGGTTAAGGTATTAGCCTTTTCATCCGGTGTAATAGTGATTTTAAAAGCCCCCGAAGCTTTGGCAATATCCGGATGTGTTAACGCCAGATAGTGCAATTTATCGCAGGCATCCGACGCATTTGAAATCAGTTCGCGCAAAAATATCTGCTTTTCCGAATATAAAGAATTAATCACGATATCAAGCATTTTGCTCACATCGGCCTGAAAAGCTATTTTATCAGCCATAACAAAAACCTCCCGAAACAAAGAAACATCTCCAAGCTGCCTTTTTAGTTAGTGATTTTTTTTCCTCAATGCAAGATTATACTTGATTTATTTTTCAAAACAGCTAAATTAAGGGCTGATTTTTAATCAACAACTGGAGTTAAAAAATGGTATCTGTTGTAAATGATTCCTGCGTTAAATGCAAATCCTGCGCCGAAGTATGTCCGGTCGATGCTTTTCATGAAGCCGAAAACATGCTGGTCATTGATCCCGACACCTGCATTGATTGCGGCGTCTGCATCTCCGAATGCCCGCAGGATGCCATCACTTCTGAGGATGAAGCTGACGAAAAATGGATTAAGTATGCTCAGGAAAATGCCAAAAATTTGCCCAACGCAAATGAGTAATATTTAATTTTTCAAAATTAATCGCAGGAACTCCTCTTTTCGTTTATGAAAGAGGGGTTCTTTAAATTTTAAGGCAAATCAATGATACAAAAAACTGAAACCACCACCTACTATGATGTTGCCGGCATCGGCAACGCCATTGTCGATGTTTTAGCCAAAGTCGGCGACCGTTTTTTAACCGAACGCAACCTACCCAAAAGCTGCATGACTCTGCTTGACGCTCAGGCTGCCGGCAAAATTTACGCCGATATTGTTCCTGAACGCGAAGTTCCAGGAGGCTCTGCTGCCAACACCGTTGCCGGATTAGCCTCTTTGGGAGGCGCCCCTGCCTTTATCGGCAAAGTTCATGACGACGCTTTAGGACAAGAATTTACCCGCGATATTGGTGCGGCCGGCGTCGATTTTTTTACCCCTCCACTAAACAAAGGACCCGTAACTGGTCGCTCAATCGTCTTGGTTACGCCAGATGCCATGCGTTCAATGTTTACCTACCTCGGCGCCAGCACTTATCTAAGCGCCGCCGATATTGACGAAAATATCATCAAAGCCAGCCGCATCACTTATCTTGAAGGTTATTTGCTGGATTATGAACACGGCATGGAAATCGCTACCAAAGCCGCAGATATTGCCCATAGATACAACCGTCAAGTAGCCTTTTCGCTGTCTGATGTCAGTTGTGTCTGCAACAAAGAAGAAGCCATAATCTCTTTCATCAAAGAACATGTCGACATTTTGTTCGCCAACGATGCCGAAATCTGCGCTTTATTCAAAGGCGAAGATTTTTACAAATGCCTCGATTTGATCAAGCCGATGGTCGAAATTGCCGCCGTTACTCGCGGCGCCAAAGGTTCGGTTGTTGTCAACGGCCGCACCAAAACTTTTGTTGAGGCCGAAACGGTCGAAAACGTCGTTGACACCACCGGCGCTGGCGATTTATACGCTGCCGGCTTCCTCTACGGATTGACTCAAGGGCGTTCACTTGGCACTTGTGCTATCATCGGCTCAATCGCCGCCGCCGAGGTCATCGGCCACTACGGAGCTCGCCCCGAGGTATCTTTGCGAGGCTTGGTTAGAAACAAATTGCTGTCCTACGGCAAACGAGCTTAAATTTTTTAATTTCCGCCGCAATTAAGCTATTGAAATTTAATTTCAAAAGTGTATTGTGTGGACAACTTTGCAATATTCGAAATATTACCACGGCACGAGTTTTCTTATAAATGCTCGTGCTGGAAATAAATCGGCGAGCGCCGTGTACAATTAAGAGGTACACAAGAGAGCCGATTTATGACATGACGAGTATTTACCGGTACGAGCCTTTTTCTCATAAATGCTCGTGCTGGAAATAAATCGGCGAACGCCGTGTACAATTAAGAGGTACACAAGAGAGCCGATTTATGACATGACGAGTATTTAGGAGAAAAAGAAATGGATATAAGAAATATCGCCATCATAGCCCATGTCGACCACGGAAAGACCACAATGGTTGACGGCCTGTTGAAACAAAGCGGAACATTCAGGGCAAACCAACAGGTCGAAACCTGCGTGATGGATAGCAATGAGCTAGAACGCGAAAGAGGCATAACCATCTTGTCAAAATGTACCTCGGTTAACTGGCACGGTATGCATATCAATATTGTTGACACCCCCGGACACGCGGATTTCGGCGGTGAGGTTGAGCGTATTTTGTCAATGGTCGACGGCGTTATTCTGCTGGTGGACGCTTCCGAAGGTCCGATGCCGCAGACCAAGTTTGTGCTCGGTAAGGCTTTGAAACTCGGCCTTTGCCCGATTGTCGTCATCAACAAGGTTGACAAACCGGATGCTCGTTGCGATGAAGTTTTAAACGAGGTATTTGATCTTTTCGTCAGCTTAGATGCCAATGACAAGCAGCTTGACTTTCCGGTTTTGTATGCCTCGGGTCGTAGCGGCTGGGCGGTTAAAGACTTAAACGATGAAAAGAAAGACCTAACCCCGCTGTTTGAAATGATTTGTTCTTATGTTCCGGAGCCCAACTGCCAGCCTGACGCGCCTTTTTCAATGCTGGCAACCACGCTGGAATCCAACAAATTTATCGGCCGTCTACTGACCGGTAAAATTCAATCCGGCACCCTGCACGTCAACGACACGGTCAAGATCTTAGACGGCAGCAACAAAGAAATTGAGCGTGTGCGGATTTCCAAGATTCTGGCCTACCGTGGTTTAAATCGCGACAGCCTCGAGGTTGCCCATGCCGGCGATATCGTCGCCGTGGCCGGCGTTGTTAAAGGTACGGTGGCCGACACCATCTGCGCTATGGAAGTCACCGAAGCGATTAAAGCGCAGCCGATTGATCCGCCGACTTTGGCCATGACCTTTTCCATTAACGATTCGCCGCTTTCAGGCCGCGAAGGCGACAAGGTTACCTCGCGCATGATTTGGGATCGCTTGTGTAAAGAGGCCGAGGGTAATATTGCCTTAAAAATTTCGCGCACCAACTCCAGTGATTCTTTTGAAGTTGCCGGCCGCGGCGAACTGCAACTCGGCGTCTTGATTGAAACCATGCGCCGTGAGGGTTTTGAGTTGTCGATTTCTCGCCCGCGGGTTTTGATGAAAAAAGATGAAAACGGCCAGCTTCTCGAACCGATTGAAGAAGTTGTGGTTGATGTTGACGAAGAATTTTCCGGTGCCGTGGTTGAAAAACTCGGCCGCCGCCGCGCCGAATTGACAGAGATGATACCCTCTCAGGCCGGCAACAAATGCCGCTTAATTTTCAACGCCCCATCACGCGGACTCATCGGTTACCATTCGGAGTTCTTGACTGACACCCGCGGAACCGGCGTCATGAACCGGTTGTTTAAAGACTACGAACCCTACAAAGGCGAGATTGAAAGCCGCCGCAACGGTGTATTGATATCTTCCGAAACCGGCACCGCGGTTGCCTATTCTTTGTGGAAGCTGCAAGACCGCGGCCCGATGTTTATTGACCCTGGGGTTCCGGTTTATACCGGCATGATTATCGGCGAACACACCAAACCGAACGATCTGGAAGTCAACCCCTGCAAAGCCAAACAGCTGACCAACATCCGCGCCGCCGGCAAAGATGAGGCAATTGATTTGGTACCGCCGCGCAAACTGACGCTGGAACAAGGCTTGTCTTATATTCAAGATGACGAACTTTTGGAGGTAACACCCAAAACCCTGCGCCTGCGCAAACGAATTCTCGACCCGCTGGCCCGCAAGCGCGCCAAACCAGATATGATGTAAATAAACAAAACCCCTCGGAATTTTCTCTCCAAGGGGTTTTTTATTAAACCACTCAGCGGCTATTACCACCTGTTCTGCCGCCATTTGTCCGCACCGTAACTGGCACGGCCTGATTGTTGTTCCGTCCGCGCAGCCGGTTAAACATCCGGCGGATATCTTTTATCGGCTTTCCATACGTTCTGGCCACAATTCCTGCACTTTCTTGCCTATCTTTGATACCAAGCCTCTCCTCAATTTTTTTATTGGCCGACCGCACCCTTTCCTCGGTTCTTTCATTAAAAACTCCAAGCTCTAACAAATTATCATGAACACGCAGCGCCGCCCTGTCACGCAGCTCGCGAAATCTCCCTTTGACAATAAGCTTACTGGCTTTATACAAATCTTTCATCAGCCGCACAAAAGCCAAATAGCCGTCTTTTTTCATTCTCTGCCATGCTTCTCCAAATTCCTCACCAAGGCTCCTTGCCTCACCTTTAGTTAAAGACTTTAACGAAGAATTGTTTTTTTTCTTTATCCAATTATCAAAATTTTCTTTTAGAAGTACCTTATCTTCTTTTGACAAAGGAATCTCTGTCCTTTTTCTCCCCAGCCCCAAAAAGCCTCTTGCCTCGTTATTTTTAAAAGCTTTTACTTCACCTGTTTTGGAATCATAAGAAAAAATGTCAGCGCCATATCTTTCACGAATATTTTTCATGCGATTGACCTTACCGTCTTCTTCACGTTTCTGTTCTTTTTGAGCAATGGCGCCATCTTTTGGTTTATTATCATTTTCAGATCCTTTTTCTTCCGAATGAACCAAACCGGCTCCGTAATCTTTGGCGGCTTTAACAACTTCTGACGGCGCACCTCCTGAGACCTTGTTACCATCCTTATCAACGCCGCGATAAGAGATATTGCCCTTACCATCCCAAGATGCCGTCCACACGACGCCATCCTCTGCCGTTACGCTAAATTCCGGAATACCAACATCGCTCATCTCAGTTCTCCTCAATAATTATATTTTTGTCCATTATAGCAATTTTTATCCGCCAAGTCAAACCTTATCGGCCATCGCGGACATGTGGCATTATGAGCGTCTTCTTCTCCTCCTTTTTCTGCACCCCCAACGCACCGGAAATCACTTTCCAGACACCATTCAAAAAGCGGTTATTCACCAGCAGCATCCCTTGCAAATTCTCATGCACTTTGTGCGCCAAAATTCCGGTCAATTCACGATAAGAACCGCTAAACAAAACCGTATACCCCTTAACCGCATCGGCTTTAAATTTGACCCCCGACTTTTGCACCGCCTCTATATGCAGCTGCCGCCTTTTGGCAACCTCGACGGCCTCTTCTTTAACCGCACCGATAACCTCTTCCAGTGCCTCTTTTTCTTCTTTGGTCAAAACCACGCCTTTAGGCAGAGTCAAGGTATTGCTGGCAGCATCCCACATAAAAGTCTTTGCCTTCTTTAACAACCAACCGTAAACCCCGCCGGCTTCTTTAAATTTAGGCTTCGATGTTTGATATTTCGCAGCTGTTTCTTCTTTTGTTGTTTCTTCTTTTGAAATCATTACTGATCAATCTCCGTTAGCGGCGCCGCAACGCCTTATCAAAAATTTTGTCTATTATTTCAATCGTTTTATTTTTTGTCAACCGCAAAAGCAGGATTCTCAACCAAAATATATCGCCGATAACTGCATTTTTTGTGTTTTCTTATCCGAAATATAAGCTATAATCCCTTAAAATCAGATTAACATTGTTTTTATACTGACGGCAGCAATGAATTTATTTAAGTCTATCGCCACTTTCGGCGGCTTTACGTTGTTATCGCGGATCACCGGATTCTTCCGCGATATGGTTCTGGCCAACTATCTTGGCGCCGGTTTGGTTGCCGACGCTTTTTTTGTCGCATTCAAACTACCCAACTTATTTCGTTCATTGTTTGCCGAAGGCGCCTTTACCACGGCTTTTGTGCCAATGTTGTCGCAAAAACTGGTCAGCGGCGACAAAAAGAACGCCCTATTGTTTGCCGCTCGAGCCATCTCGCTGCTGGCTTTTGTTTTGGCGTTATTTGTCCTAGTGGTTGAATTGCTGATGCCTTGGGTCGTATCTGTTTTGGCGCCCGGATTTGCTGGGGACGCCGGAAAATTAGAGTTGGCAACCGAACTCTCGCGCATCACTTTTCCGTTCCTTTTATTTATTTCGATTGTTTCTTTTCAATCTGGCATCCTAAATTCGCTGAACAGATTCGCCGCGCCGGCTGCTGCACCGGTAATTCTGAATCTGATGATGATTGCCTCGGTATTTGTCTTTATTCCTTTCAGCCCGACAGCGGCACACGGCATTGCTTTTGGCGTTACTACGGCCGGTTTTATCGAAATTTTATGGCTAACCTTTTTTCTTCACCGCCAGCGGGTCTATATCAAGCCGCAATTTAATATGCCGGACATTGCCAAAGATCCGGAAATCCGCACTTTATTTAAACGCATCGCTCCTGGAGTTTTAGGCGCCGGCGTCTATCAAATCAATATGGTCGTTGATACCATTTTGGTCTCACTGGTCGGCACCGGTGCCATTTCTTGGCTTTATTACGCCAACCGCCTGCAACAGCTGCCCTTGGGCGTTGTCGGTGCGGCCATCAGCGTTGCCGTGCTGCCAATTTTATCCCGCCACATCAAGGCCTGTCAGCCGGAACAAGCGCGTGCCGTGCAGACTAAAGCGGTTGAATACGGCGCCCTATTGTCGATTCCGGCGGCGGTTGCCCTGATCATTTTGGCCGAGCCGATTATCAATATTCTGTTCCAACATGGCAAATTTGGCTATACCGAAACCACCATGACCGCCAAAGCCGTTATTGCCTACGCTGTCGGTTTACCTGCCTATGTCCTAGTAAAAGCCATGGCGCCCAATTTTTTTGCCCGCGGCGATACCAAAACGCCGGTCAAGTACAGTATTGTCGTTTTGCTGACTAACTTGTGTTTTTCGGTTATTTTAATGTTGCCTTTCGGTCATGTTGGTATTGCCGCCTCAACTAGCATTGCCGCTTTTGTCTCATTGGGACAATATATCCACGGTCTTAAAAAGCGCGATTTTTGGAACTATCCACAAGAACTCTTATTCAAAACGGGCAAAATATTTTGTTGTTCCGTCGCCATGGGTATAATTTTGCTTCTTTGCGATTATATGCTTAACCTATGCTTCGGCAACTGGCTGCACTTAAGTATTTTGCCCAAACTCGCCCTGTTTGCGTTGATTTGCATTTTAGGCTTTATAACTTTTGTTTTTTGTGCTAAGCTCTGTCATCTGTTAAATTTGAATGAGATCATATCATGCCTGCGGAAAGAAAAAATATCATAAATCGCAAAAAGTTACAAAAATTTTACACACCGCTAAAGACATTTTTGCGGCAATGCACACAAAAAATTCGCACTTTGTTATCACAAATTATCGCAACACTGCAAACCAAAATCGGTTCTTGGTGGCAAATGACGTTAGTCTTTTTGTTTGCCGTTGTTTTTTTATACTATCCGATCGGCGGTTGGCTGATTAACGATATTGACACCTCAGACACCTACAAGCCTCAGGTCGAAAACAACCAGCTGGCTTTTATTGACATGATGAGTCATCTGATAAACCGCGAAGTCTATCACAAAATATGGACACCCAACCTGCCATTTCTATTTCCGTCTTACTTTCTTGACAATATGCCCAATTTTCAGCTTGGACTGATGTCTGCTGTCAGTAAAACAGCCTCAGCCCTCGGCCGGATACCTTTGACGGCTGTTTCGCCAAGTGCTCAAACCGAGCTTAATGAGGGCGTTGAACTTTTGCAATATCCGGGAAACGTCTGGTTGTTTTCACCTCAAAACAAACTTCTGCCGGCACCATCATCAAGCACCCAATATAAAAAAGGACGCAAGAAATTAAATAACTTCAATCGCGAGATTGCTGCCGGCCGCGTTATCCTAAACCGTAATGCGGACAACCTTTCCATCATTCTAAAGATCGCTCAAACAGACCTCGGCAATCTGCTGTCAAAAACCGACTCCCATATTCGCGAAACACACGATTCAACCGTAGATTTTAAAGCTGACGATATCTTTTATTTTAATCTGGGCAAATTATACGGCTACAAACAAATATTCAATGCGCTCGGTCAGGATTACAAAAACACACTCATCCGCTATGACATTTACGCATCATGGACAGCCATGCTGAACTTTCTCAATCGCGCAACCAATATCAACCCTGCAATCATCCGCAACGGCAGGCTTGATTCTTCAATGACCCCCAACCACCTGATAACAATCAATTATTTTGCTTCGCGTGCCGTCAATCTTCTAAACGGCATAATCGACAAACTCAATCAAAACATGGATTTACGCCAATGATCATAGAAATTCAGGAAACGCCTGATCCTTCCGTTATCAACTTTTTTCCGCCGCACCCGCTGCTGCGCCAAGGTTCGGCAGAATTTGTCGATGCCCGATCCATCCGCAAATCGCCTCTTGCCGAACAGATTTTTGACCTAGGCAACATTGTCTCGTTATTCATCACGGCAGACATGATTTCTGTTACCAAAACACCTGATGCTTCATGGGAAGAACTCAAACCGCTGATCATGGCCGAAATCATGGACTATTTGTCTACCGGTGAAGAAATTGTTACCACCGACACAACCGAGGATCCCGACAATATCATCGGTCAAATAACATCACTTCTAAACGCCCGCATCCGTCCGGCAGTTAAAAGGGACGGCGGCGACATCAAATTTATCAGTTTCAACGACGGCGTCGTTTTGGTCGAGATGCAAGGTGCCTGCAAAGGCTGTCCTTATGCTATGCGCACTTTAAAAGACGGCGTTGAACACATCTTAAAAACCTATATCCCGAAAGTGCGCGAGGTTCGCAATATTGAAGAAAAAGATTCTTAAATTTTTTCTGTTTTTTCTTTTATCTTTTAGCGTGGCCCGTCCTTTAGCGGCCGAAGAAATATGGCTGAAAGACATTTCTCTTAAAGAGCTGCGAAATCTCTATCATCAATGCGGTTACGAAGGCATCCGCAGTTATTTGATGTTGCCTTCATATAAATATCCAAAAATATTTTTAAAAAACTTTCCTACTGACTACAATCAACTAAGCGACGAAACCGAACGCAACGCCATCTTCATAAAAATTTTGGCGCCTCTTGCTCTAAAGCTGAATCAAGATCTGCTGACCGAACGAACCGAGATAGAAACTGTTTCTAAACGTTTTGCCGAAACCTCAAAACTTTCTGATAACGACAAAGCTTTTATTGAAGCCAAAGCCGTCAAATATGACATTTTTACCCGTCTAAAAGGTTTTGAACGCTACCACCATCTAATCGCCGAGCTCTTAAACCGCGCAGACCGCATCCCGCCGTCGATCATGATAACGGCTGCCGCACTTGAAACCAACTGGGGAACATCTCGCATCGTCAGGGAAGGAAATTCTCTTTATAAAACCCTCGTATGGCATACCGATAAAGGGCTAAAACCCATCGGCGAAACAACCGACAACAGCTACCGCATCAAGACCTATCCGGACATTTACGCATCCATGCAAGAATTTGCTCTGAAAATAAATACCCATCCTTCTTTTGCCGCACTGCGTAACTTTCGCCGTGAACGCCGCGAACGCACCAACAACATATCCGGCTTAATACTGGCGCCCTACACCTACGGCAATTCCGTCTTAAGAAATTATGCCGGAATTTTTGATTATACGCTGGCCTACTACGAATTGCAAAGCATTGACAAATCCTCTCTGGACGATAAAATATTGACAAAAGACATCATAAAAAATTTTAAAAAATATATAACAAAAATGTAATCAGTTATTAAGCTTTTTTGTTATATACTAAGGTACTGTCAAAAGGCTAAACGATATTTAAGGAGCCGACAATGAACAAAAACAGGCTGAATCGGCAAGATGTCAAAAATCTGGCTCACGAGGCAAATATTGAAAACAAGTCAACTATTGCCCGCAAAGTCAGCGCCTACTATTCTGGATCTGACATTTCGCCGCAGGCTGTCAAATTGGCTGAAGATATTTTCCGCATTATGGTACATGATACCGAAATCAAGGTTCGTGAAGTTTTATCCGACAGCCTAAAACATTGTGTGGATTTGCCCAAAGACGTTGTTACCGCCATCATCAACGACAAAGACAGCGTCGCGGTTCCTTTTGTTCAGTACTACGGTTCTTTGACCAACGAAGATTTAATCAAAATTTTAAACATGCCGGGCATCAACCGCCAAAAAGCCGTCGCCAAGCGAGCCGGACTACCGGCAGAAATTTCGCAATACATTGCCGAGCGCTGTTCCGACGAAGTCGTCGGCGAACTAGTCTCTAACGAGCAGGCCGACATCCGCGAAAATACCTTTGATACCATCGCGACCAAATATGCTGAATCCGAAAACATCAAACAGCGTTTGGTCTACCGGTCAGAATTACCGGCTTCGGTTATTGAAAAGATTATCGACAAATTGTCGGACAAACTCAAAAACCACTTGATGCTATACCACAATCTGTCCAAAGATTTGGTGACAAAACTGGTAGACGAAGTCAGCGAAAAAATAACCTTGGGCATCTCCGAAGAGTATTCTTCAGACGAACAAGTCGAAGAACTGGTTCACCAGCTTTACAAAGCCAATCGACTAACACCGAGTCTGGTTGTTAGGTCTATTTGCTTGGGCGATCTCAAATTTTTTGAATATTCCCTTGTTTATTTGTCAGAAACACCTATTGCCGAAGTGCGCAAAATTTTGTTCAACACTCAGGCTGATTTTATGATACGCAATCTTTTGCGCAAAGCATTTATCCCCAAAAGCGTTTTTCCGGCTATTTTCAGCGCGCTAAAGGTTGTTCGAGAGATTCGTTTTGACTGCGGTCGCTCCAGCCGCAAGGTTTTTGGTCATAAGGTTGTCGAACGCATCTTGAGTTTTACCCAAAATAACGACGAACTCAGCCCCGAAGATATTAAATATCTGGTCTCAAAAATTAATTAATTTGTAGCTTTTTAAGTAAAATACATCTAAAATAGCTTTCAAAAAACAAACTTATTCAAAGGAAAGCAAAAAGCTTTGGCTGACTTAAACAACTTGCTCTTAGATGACATCATAAAGCTGTCTGCCAAACTGGCCGAAGGCTGCGAACCGGATACCGTTGTCGCCTTAGCAGCTGACAGTGCTGCACGCATTGCCGACGCTGACGGCTGCTTTTTTTTCCATATCACACCCAACCATTTTATGAATCTGGTCTACAGCCGAATAGAAAGCCTTAATACTTCGGTATCAGGAACATCAAACATGGCTTTTTTTCCATCGGTTTTTCTGCCGGATACCAAAGAACGTCCCACCAAACGCCCTGCCGAACTCTGCGCGCTAAACAAAGAAGTTATCAACACGCCCAATATTTTTGATATCCCCAATATCGACAAGGTCTTTTTGCGCGAATTTGACGAAACCAACAACTACACCTCTCTTTCGGCGCTAATATTTCCGTTATTTGACAGCCGACATAACATCATTGCCGTTGCCCAATTCGTCAACGCGCGCGACGCCAAAGGAAAAATCATCAGTTTTACCGCCGATAATCAGGAAAAAATGCTGGCTGTTTGCCAAATGGCTGTTTTTGCTCTGGAGCGCAAACAATTATCGGAATCATATACACAGTTACTTGAATCTTTTGTCGATGTTCTGGCCAAAGCCATCGACTCCAAATCACCCTACACCGGCCTACACTGCCAAAAAGTCCCTATTATCACCAGAATGCTGGCTGCGGCCGCGGTTCAGGAAACTGAAGGCCCTTTCAAAAACTTTGAAATGTCTGACAACGACTGGTACGCGCTCCACATTGCCTCTTGGCTTCATGATTGCGGCAAAATTATCACGCCGGAATACATCATGGACAAATCAGCCAAGCTCGAAACCATCAACAACCGAATTCACGAAATTCGCAACAGATTCGAAATCCTGCGCCGCGATGCGCATATCGAATATCTGCAAAAGCGCTTAAAAAATATTGATACCAAAGAAAACCTTCAAGCCGAATTTGTAACAAAAATCAAGCAGCTGACCGATGATTTTGAATTTATCGGTTATTGCAACATCGGTGATACTCCGTTAACCGACAACGACATTAAACGCCTTGACAAAATTTCCGAGCGTAGTTTCACGCGCTATTTCAACCGCATGACCGGCTTATCTTGGGGCGAAAAAAAACTAATCAACACCCCGTCGACCTACACCAAGCCGGAAGTCGAATATCTTTTGCAAGACCGACCCGAGCAACTGGCCGCACTTTATAATCAAGGCGAACTGACCAATCTTAAAATTCGTCAAGGAACCATCAATGCCGTGGAGCGCAAAAAAATCAACGAACATATTATTACCACTATCAATATGCTCAAGAACCTTCCTTTCCCACCGGATCTTTCCAATATTGTCGAATATGCCGGCGCCCATCACGAGCGCATTGACGGCAAAGGCTATCCTAACGGTCTGACCGGCGATCAGATGTCGATTCCGGCAAAAATCATGGCCATCGCCGATGTTTACGAGGCTCTGACCGCCCGCGATCGCCCTTATAAAGAACCCAAAAAATTATCTGAGGTCTTACGCATTATGCGCGATATGAAAAACAACGGACATCTGGATCCCGATTTATATGAGCTCTTTATCAAAAGCGGGGTTTATATGGACTACGCCAAAGAATATATTGATAAAGACCAAATTGACGACATCAACCCCGAGGAGTTTTTGTAAATGCTGCAGGTTTATCCCGTTCTGTGCCGCGCCGGCTATATGGACAACTACGCTTACGTCATTGTCGACGAGACAACCGAAACCGCTGCGGTGATTGACCCTTCCGAAGCCGCACCGATTATTGCTAAATGCACCGAACTGAATATAACACCGCAATTTATTCTCAACACCCACCATCATTTCGACCACGTTGATGGCAATCAGGAGCTGAAACAAAAATACGCCGCCAAAATTGTCTGCAACGCTGCCGACGCACCGCGTATTGCAGAAGCTGACATTCTGCTTGCGCCCGAGACTCCTTTCAACCTCGGTCAAGCCTCGGCCGAAATTATTGATGTCTCCGCGCACACCATAGGTCATATATTATATTATTTTAAAACCGACAAAATCTTGTTCACCGGCGACACACTGTTTAACTTATGCATCGGCGGCATTTTTGAGGGCACGCCAGAACAAATGTTTGCCGCCTTAAACAAAATCAAAACATTGCCGGACGATGTCTTGTTTTATCCGGGACATGAGTACACTTCCGGCGGGGCAATGTTCGCCTTCCAATATAATCATGGCAGTGAAGACATCAAAAATTATCTTGACCGCGCCCGACGCCGCTTAGCCGAAGGTCTACCCGTCGCACCGGTTTCTCTGGGCGAAGAAAAACGCTGCAATCCGTATCTGGAAGCAACAACCCTGCAAGATTTCAAAAAACTGGTTGACTAATTTTAAACAACCATCCTTGGTCAAGCAACAAAACCTGTCACCGCTCCCGAACGAAGTGAGGGATTAGCGATCTTCCACTTTTTATAACAATAAGAAAGATTCCTGATCCTCGGCTAAAAGCCTCGGAGAAATGACAGTCTAAATGTTAATGCCCTCCTCGAGGCGCTCCTTCCTTTTATTGTCATCCTGAGCATCCTTTACTGTCATCCTGAGCACCCTTTACTGTCATCCTGAGCGAAGCGAAGGATCTATGAGATGTTTCGTCACTGACGTTCCTCAACATGACAAAAGGAAAACGTCATCCTG
>CALYBB010000040.1 GCA_944393715.1 uncultured Alphaproteobacteria bacterium | reverse complement strand
GGGATTCGAACCCGAACGGGTTCGGTCAATTCCGACTAGGTATTTCGTTCGCGGCGCTGGCGCTGGCTCCTAAATACAAGTCTCATTGCGTCTCCTTGATAAAAGCAACGTCGGTTGCTTTTATCTGCGGCCGTCCGACGCGCTCACCACTTTAAGCCTTGTTTTACAAGGCTTTTTTATTTATAAATAACGGGATTCGAACCCGAACGGGTTCGGTCAATTCCGACTAGGTATTTCGTGTCAAAAAATATTGCTTCTTCAACATTATATAAACAGCTGCGCTGTTTGGTAGATAACAAATGCCACTAACCAAGCAATCAGGCATTGCAGCAAAACTATCAACAGAGCATAGCACGTGCCAAGCTCTTTTCTGACCGTAGCCACCGCGGCAACACAAGGCGTGTACAGCAGCGAAAAAACCAAAAAGGCATAAGCGCTCAACGGTGTTAATAATGTCGGCAGCAGATCAATGCGGCCTTCAAGCAAAACACCCAAGGTGCTGACGACGCTCTCTTTGGCGGCAAAGCCGCTTAAAAAAGCCGTCGACAGCCGCCAATCATTAATACCGAGCGGCACAAACAGCGGCGTTATCAGACTACCGATTGAGCTCAAAATGCTGTCGGCAGAATCGGCAACGACGTTTAGGCGGGCATCAAACGAACTCAAAAACCAGATGACGATGGTGGCAACAAAAATAATCGTAAAGGCTTTGGTGATAAAATATTTGGCTTTATAGTAGATCAACCGCCAGATATTTTTGAGCCCCGGCAGGCGATAGTTAGGCAGCTCCATGACAAAAGGCACCGCCTCACCGCGAAACAGTGTCGACTTGAAAAGCAGAGCCAGCACCAGCCCGACGACAATTCCCAAAAGATACAGACTGATAATAACCAAAGTCTGGTATTGATCGAAAAATGCCGCCGTCAGCAAAACATAAATCGGCAATTTGGCGGTACAGCTCATAAACGGCGTTAACATAATGGTCATTTTGCGGTCGCGTTCCGAAGGCAGCGTGCGTGCCGCCATAATCGCCGGCACCGAGCAGCCGAAACCGATTAACATCGGCACAAAACTGCGGCCGGACAAACCGACTTTACGCAAAAGCTTGTCCATAAAAAAGGGCACCCGCGCCATATAACCGCTGTCTTCAAGCAATGATAAAAAGAAAAACAACAACACGATTACCGGCAAAAAGCTCAAGACACTGCCAACTCCGGCAAAAATACCGTCAACAATAAAGGATATGACTACCGGATTCATGCCGTAAGCCGTAAGCCCATGTCGCACGACGCCGCCTAAAGCGCCGATAAGAGCTTCGACCCATTCCGACAGACAGGTGCCGAACGGCCCGAAAGACAGATAAAATATCAGCGCCATAAGCCCTAAAAACACCGGCAAAGCGGTAAAACGTCCGGTTAAGATGCGGTCGATTTTTTCGCTGCGGGCACGCTCTTTGCTCTGTGCCGGTTTGAAAACACAGGTGCGGCACAAATCATCAATAAAAGCAAAGCGCATGTCGGCCATGGCCGCCTCACGATCCATGCCGCAGTCGGCCTCCATCTGGGCGACGATTTTTTCAATCATACGGCTATGTTCTTTATCCAGCCGCAGGGTTTGTGCCATCGGAGCGTCGCCTTCGGTCAACTTGGAGGCGGCAAAACGCAGCGGCACGCCGGCTTTGGCGGCATCTTGTTCAATTAAGTGAGCAATAGAATGAATACAGCGATGAACGGCGCCGTCGTCTTTGCCGCCGCAGGAACAGAAATCGACCTTATCCGGAATCTCGCGGCAACGGGCAACATTGACGGCATGTTCAACCAGCTCGCGTACCCCCTCGTTCTTGACCGCGGAAATCGGAATAACCGGAACGCCCAAAGCTGCCTCCAGACGATTGATGTCTATGGCGGCGCCGTTTAGGCGGATCTCGTCCATCATATTTAAGGCGACAACCATCGGTATGCGCAAATCCAAAAGCTGCAACGTCAAGAACAGGCTGCGTTCAATACCGGAGGCATCAATAATATTTATAATAGCGTCCGGTCGATTTTTTAATAAAAAATCGCGGGTAACCAGCTCTTCTTTGGAATAAGGCGATAATGAGTAAATCCCCGGCAAATCGGTCACGCTAATGTCCGTCCAGCCGCGGATGATACCGTCGGCACGGTCAACGGTAACACCTGGAAAATTACCGACATGTTGATTGGCGCCCGTCAACTGATTAAACAGTGTGGTCTTGCCACAGTTTTGGTTGCCTATTAAGGCAAAATTCATCGGGGTGCCTTCGGGAATAATTTGGCCGCTGCGTTTGAGATGCAAATTGCAAGTCTCGCCCCGACGTCCGGCAACGGTGGCAAAGGACGGACGAGCAACCGCCTCGGTCGGCTTGGCCTTGCGGATATCTTTAATTTCAATATTAGCGGCGTCTTTTTTACGCAAGCTCAGCTCATAGCCGCGCAATTTGAGCTCCAGCGGATCACCCAGCGGCGCGGTTTTGACCAAAGTAACCTCGGTGCCTGGGGTTAAGCCCATTTCCAACAAATGTCTTCTTAATGAATCTTTATTGCCTTTGACCTCGGCCACGGTGGCCGTTTTGCCCTTAGGGAGCTTGTCTAAAGTTGCCATCTTTCGTCCTTATAAAAATTTTTGTTTTTTACTTATATAAAAGAAAAAAATATTTAGCAATCGTTTTGCTCTAATCATCAAACCGGTCAAACAATGCTTTGAGCTCGGCAATTTTTTGGTCTTTATCCGCAGTTGAGGCAAAAGACTGCGCCACGCAATGCTGCAGGTGTTTTTGCAAAATATTGGACTCAACCGCCTTGACCGCCGAACGCACGGCACGCAGCTGGCTGATGATATCCGGACAATAGCGTCCGTCTTCTATCATTTTTTTGATGCCTTCGATCTGCCCTGCGATGCGATTCAGACGAGGGATGTTTTCAATATGCTTGGGGTGTTGTTCCATAGGACCTCCTCTAAATATAAAATAAGACCGGACAGAAAGCAAACTGTCCGGCCGAAAATTTTTGGCAATTATTTTTTGCTGCCGCAGGTGCATTCGGGACAGCATTTGTTGTCCTCGGTGCAGTGGCAGTCATCGCCGCAGGTGCAGTGTTCACCGCAACAACAGCCTTTGCCGTTTTTGCCGCACTGGCAGTTGTCGCCGCATTGGCAGTTTTCACATTTGCAATCCGGATTATTACATTTACTCATCTTTTTCTCCTTTGTCAAATATACCCCTTATGAGTATATCTTATACATATACCCTCTATGTGTATAAGTCAAGCGTTTTATAAAAAATTCATTATCTAATGCACAATATCGGCTAACTGAAATTTAATCACTTTAGCCAAATCATCAAGCGAGGTTTCGACCTGAAAACCAACCTTGCCGGCGCTGAAAATGATGGTCGCAAAAGCGGCTGCCGAAGCATCAATCGTGGTGGTAAAAAATTTTTTCATACCAATTGGAGAACAACCACCGTGGATATAGCCGGTCAGCGGCAGGAGCGCTTTTTGCGGCAGCATATCAACGGCTTTTTCATTGACCGCAGCGGCGGCTTTTTTCAAATCAAGCTCGGCGGCAACCGGAATCATAAACACATAATGCCGACCGGATTTAGCAACCGTCACCAGCGTTTTAAACACTTGTGCCGGATTTTGGTTTAATGCCACGGCCACCTCGATCCCGCTTATGGCTTTGGCCGAATTATAGGCATAACGCTTATAGCCTGCTCCGGCTTTATCCAGCATCCGCATAACATTGGTTTTGATTTCCATGTTTCATTTGCCTCTTAATCCATTCCATAATCAGACCAATCAGATATTGTTGCTGTATTGAGGTCAACTCTACACCGGATTTGAGCTTGTGCCATTTGGCGATGCAACCACGGCAGCAACAAGCCGTGGCGTGTTGAGCAACAAACACCGGATGGCCTCTCATCGGCGTTTGATGCCCGTCGTTGGGTGGAAAAGCCGGCGCTATCCGCTTGGCAATAAAATCTGCCGCATGATGTGCGATAACATCGAGCCCTTTTTGCTCTATGTAAATAAAATCTTGATCTTTTAATACAAAGCGCCGACGAAAATCCGATGCGGCCAGTCTTGCTAAAATATCATCGTACATCAAATGTCATTTCCTTCAGTCCGGAAACAGCATAGCACAAACTTTTGATAAATAAAAGACATAAACTTTAACATTTTTTGTGCAGGTGCAACGCGCGGACAGCATTCAAAATGGCCAGAACCGACACGCCGACATCGGCAAACACCGCCGCCCAGACAGAGGCAAAACCGGCGGCGCCAAGGCCTAAAACCAAAAGCTTGACACCGATGGCAAAAACAATGTTTTGGTTGGCAATGCGAACCGTCCGACGGGATATGCGAATCGCCGAAGCCAGACGCGACGGCTCGTCCGTCATAATCACGACATCGGCCGCCTCAATCGCCGCGTCGGAGCCGATACCGCCCATAGCCACGCCGATATCCGCGCGTGCCAAGACCGGTGCGTCGTTAATTCCGTCGCCGACAAACAGCAGTTTGCCGGCGGGGGATTGTTCGCCCAGCAATTGTTCCAGAGCCGCCACTTTGCCGGCCGGCAGTAATCCGGCATGAACCTCGTCAACTCCCAGGCGGCGGGCGACATCTTCAGCCACGGCGGCGCGATCGCCGGTTAGCATAACCGTGCGACGGACACCCAAATCCTTGAGCTCGGAGATGGCCGCGGCGGCGTCTTTCCGCACCTCATCGGCAACAATAATGCAACCGGCATATTTTTTATCCGCAACGACATAAATAACGGTTCCGGCGACATCGGCCGGCACCTGTTTGATGCCGAATTTTTGCAACAGGGCGGCATTACCCGCAGCGGCTGCCACGCCATCAATTTCGGCGGTGATACCGGTGCCGAAAAGCTCTTTGACTTTGGCGACCTTGGTTAAATCAAGCTTTTTGCCATAGGCCTGTTTGATTGACTCGGCTATCGGGTGATGCGAATAGGCCTCAATATGCGCGGCAAGCCTGAGCAGCCGTGCGGCAGACATCCCTTGCGGCCGAACCTCGGCCACGGCAAAACATCCTTTGGTCAGGGTGCCGGTTTTGTCAAAAACCACGGTTTCGATATGCGACAAGGCCTCAAGATAGTTGCTGCCCTTGACCAAAATGCCGCATTTTGACGCCGCGCCGATGCCGCCGAAAAAGCTCAGCGGAATCGAGATTACCAACGCGCAGGGGCAGGATATGACCAAAAAGGTTATGGCGCGGTAGCCCCAATCGCTCAACAAAGCATCCGGCAACAGCAAAGGCGGCAAAAAGGCCAAAAACACGGCGACGATGACCACCGTCGGCGTATACCAACGGGCAAAGCGGGTGATGAAATTTTCTACCGCCGATTTTTGCGAGCCGGCATTCTCGACCAGCTCCAGAATCTTGGCAACTGTCGAATCGGTAAATTCTTTGGTGGTTTTAATCTGTAAAACGCCGTCTAAATTGACACAACCGCTGATGACTTCATCGCCGGCGGCAACATCACGCGGCAGCGCTTCGCCGGTCAGGGCGGCGGTGTTGAGCGCCGAGGCGCCTTGGGTGACCACACCGTCAAGCGGGATTTTTTCGCCGGGGCGAACCTCAATAACCTCGCCTATGGCAACCTCCTCGGGGCTGACAACCTGCCATTCGCCGTTGCGATTGACACGGGCGCTGTCGGGGCGAATATCCATCAAGGTGCTGATGGAGCGGCGCGAGCGATTGACGGCGTATTGCTGGAAAAACTCGCCGACCTGAAAAAACAACATAACCGCCACGGCCTCGGCGTATTCGCCCAAGAAGCACGCGCCGAAAGTGGCCAGCCCCATTAAAAAGTTTTCGTCAAAAATCTGACCGCGGCAAATGTTACGCAGAGCTTTGATGATAATCGGCAGGCCGACAATCAGATAAGCGGCCGCCAACATCAGCAGGCCGATGAGCCGCGGCAACGGCAGCCACGAGGCGGCAAACAAAATGCCGGCAATAATTATCTGCCACAGATGTTTTTTGAGTTTTTTGGTCATGAGGCACCCTTTCCGCAATGTTTGTATCCGGTTAGCGAACCAGCTCGCAGTCCGGTTCGATTTTGGCGATTACTTTTTCAATCTCGGCCAATATTTTTTCAATATCCGCAGAGGTTTCGACCATCAGCCGCTGAGCCATAAAATTGACGCTGGCGTTTTCGATACCCTCAATGGCTTTGATGGCGGTCTCAAGCTTGGCGGCGCAGTTGGCGCAATCAAGATTTTCCAGCTGATAAAACTTTTTCATCTTACGCTCCTTAAATGATTAAACGATTAAATATATGTTTAATTGTATAATGTGAATGGCATTTTGTCAAGAGCGAAAAAATCATTTTTTAAAGCTGTCTTATCGGCGGCAAGTTGGGCTTTTAATGAAAGCTATAAAGGCTTTATCGTTTTTAACTCCAATCAAATAAAATCCGTCTATAACCGCGGGACGTTTGCCCCGAACAACGACAATATTTATTCTCAGGGCGGAGAAAATAAAAATGTTGTAAATATGCCGACTGTTGAAGAGTTTAAAAATCCAGTTAGGGATTATGAACTTCCAAGATTAAACAAAAGTGATTTGCGTAAATTAGGAAAAGAAGACAAACCTGTTGTATTAAAGAAAAACATTATTGAGAAAAATAAGCGCAACCATCCTGAGGTTGATGTCTCTGAATATGACAAGATTTTGATAGATACCCTCATTAATACATCAGAGATAATACAGGTTCAACCTCAACGAAAACCTAATTATTATACTTTTATTAATGAAGGCCAAAATGATGTCTCCGTTGTCGAATTATCAGAAAATAAGGACAATTACGAAGTTGTTAATTTTTTTAAGGTGAATAAGAAGCGTATTGATGAATACAGAAAAAAAGCTGTTAAGGATGGCGGCGACATCATCATAACCGAGAGGGAACCTCAAGGGGCAGCTCGCCTTTCTGCTCTTCTTAACAGCGATATCGATAATATAACACAGATTGGGGGAAAATGTCAATAATGCTTTGTATCAAGAAAGAGAAGCCCCAAAAGGCGCATATATGAAAAACCTTGATTACAACGGTATTATTTACCTGCGGCAAGTGGGGCAACTAATATCTAAGATATCATCAACGGCGCGGTGCACCAGAGTGGCCTCGGCGGCGGAAGACAGCTTGTAATACATCTCTTTGCCGGCACGGCGGTTTTCCAGAAAACCGGCTTGTTTGAGCAGGCGCAGATGATGCGACACCGCCGGCGCGCTCATCCCCACCGCCACGGCGATATTGTTGACGCAGGTTTCGTGATGACACAGCAGCCACAAAATTTTGAGCCTTGAGGTATCGCTGATGAGCTGAAAAGTTTCGGCAGCACGGGCAAAAATCCGATCAGCCGGCATGGCGCGCAAATCGTCGGCGCTCAATTCATCATGCTGATGCAGGTGCGGATGTTCGGTCATAATTGCCTCCTCGTTTTTTTAGTATAAATCCGCCGGCGTTAAAAAAATCTAAACGAGGCCGCCCTGCTCCAAACGTAAAAGATATTCTTTGATGTTCAATCCGCCGGCATAACCGGTCAGGCGGCCGGATTTGCCGATAACACGGTGACAGGGAATAATGATGGCTATCGGGTTGACATGGTTGGCCATGCCGACGGTGCGGCAGGCTTTAGGGGCGTCTATCTGACGGGCGATGTCGCCATAGCTGCGGGTTTGGCCGTAAGGAATCGTGCGCAGTGCCTGCCAAACCTTTTGTTGAAAAGGTGTGCCGCGCGGCGCCAAAGGCAAATCAAATGTGCGACGGTTGCCGGCAAAATATTCATTAAGCTGGCAAGCGGCCTCGGCCAACAGCGGGGTTTGCCTGTCGATACAACCGGCGGGCAGATAATCGGCAAAGGCGACATGAGTCAGAGCACCGCCCTCCTCGGCCAAAA